>JASHSE010000191.1 GCA_030036975.1 Xanthobacteraceae bacterium
CTCGTGCGCCAGATCGAACAGTTCGCCAAACTGCCGGTTCCAGCAGACCAGCGTGAGGTCCTTGTCGAACACCGCGATGCCCTGGCGGACGTGGTCGAGCGCGGTCTGCAGGATCTCGCGATTGTAGTGAATGGCCGCATTGGCGTCGTCGAGCAGTTTTAACGCCGCCTTGGTCGAGAGCGTCCGCTTGCGTAAGAGCAGCGACAGCACCAGCCGCGACGAGGCGGCGCCGATCGCGGACGCGAGCAGATACTCGCCGTATTGCAAGAGCGCAATGTCGGCTTCGGAGCGCGGCTCGAGGCCGATGCGGCGCGAGGCGGCGAAATTCTTGAAAGATTCCTTGGTGCGCTCCTGGCCGAGGTAGCGTGCCACCGTGGCGATCAGGTCTTCGACCGAAACGGCAGCGCGGCGGAGCCGGAACGTCGAGGCCCGCGGCACCCGAATCGGCGCCAGCGTCGGCGGCACGAACAGTTCGGCCTGCACGCTTTCGATGGCGCTTGGCCTGCGGCTCAATGAGCCCGCCACGTAACAGACGACGTTGGCGGCGAGGCTGAGCAGCACGCCATGGACCAGCGGCGGCAGGTCGATGCCGAACAGCGCCTGCGGCCGCAGCGCCAACAGGCCCCACGGACCGTTTTCCAGCATGTGGGCGCTGACCAGGCCGACGTCGGAAAAGCTCGGCAGCAAGAGCGTGTAGAACCAGACCAGGATGCCGGCGATCATGCCGGCGATGGCGCCGCGCGCGGTGCCGCGCCGCCAAGCGAGCCCGCCGAACAAAGCCGGCGCAAATTGCGCGATGGCGGCGAACGACAATAGCCCGATCGAGGCAAGCTGCGCCTCGCCGGCGAAACGATAATAGGCGTAGGCGAGAATCAGAATAACGAAGATGGCGAGGCGCCGCGTCTTGAGAAGCCGCGCGCCGGCATCGCTGCCGTCGCCGTTGCGCAGCGCGCGCCGCTTGAGCAGCAGCGGCACGACGATGTCGTTGGACACCATGATGGCGAGCGCGACCGATTCCACGATCACCATGGCGGTCGCCGCCGACAGGCCGCCGACGAAGGCGACCAGCGTCATCAGCGGCGCGCGTGCGTTGAGCGGCAGCGCCAGGACGAACATGTCGCCGCCGAACCGGCTGACCGGAAAGTTCAACAGTCCGGCGAGCGCGATCGGCAGCACGAAGATATTGATGAGGACCAGATACAGCGGAAACAGCCACGCGGCGCGGCGGATTTCGGCCTCGCTGCGGTTTTCCACAACGGCGACGTGAAACTGCCGCGGCAACAGCACGATCGCGAACAGCGCCAGCGTCGTCATGGCGAGGAAGTCCGCCAGCCGTGGCGGCTCTCTCAGCATGGCCGCGATGTCCGGCTTCTGCATGGCCCGTGCAAACAGATGCAGCGGACCGTGGAACATGACGAAGGTCACGAACACGCCGATGGCGAGAAAGGCGACGAGCTTGACGATCGACTCGGTGGCGATCGCCAGCATCAGGCCGTCCTGATGCTCGGTGGCGTCGATGTGCCGGGTGCCGAACAGCACCGCGAAGGTCGCCATGAACAGCGCGATGAACAGCGCGCTGTCGCCGAGCATCGGCTGCGGCGCGGCGCCGAGCCCGCCGTCGCTCATGATGGTGCCGACCGAAGACGAGACCGCCTTGAGCTGCAGCGCGATGTACGGAATCATGCCGACGATCGCGATCAGCGCCACGATGGCGGCGACCGCCTGGCTCTTGCCGTAGCGTGCCGCAATCAGGTCGGCGATCGAGGTGATGTTCTGGCTCTTGGCGAGCCGCACGATGCGCAGGATCAGCGGGTAGGCCAGCCCCACCATGAGGATCGGGCCGATATAGATGGCGAGAAAATCGTAGCCGGTCCGCGAAGCGAGCCCGACCGAACCGAAAAACGTCCACGACGAGCAATAGATGGCGAGCGACAGCGGATAGATCCAAAGCCGCGACGTCGGCGCCCCGCTGCGCCTACGACCGCCGTAGCTTGCGATCAGGAACAGAAACCCGATGTAGGCGAGCGCAATGAGGACGACGACCCATCCTTGCAACACGGCGTTCCTCTGCGGCACTTCGCGGTTTTTTGCTCGGCCCGCTTGCCTTCGGCAAGGTCATCACAGTTTATCAGGCCTGTCCATCGGCCGGCAACGCGGGCGGAGGCGTTATTTGACCGGGTCGCCGCGTAACGGCAATCATTGAGCGATGGTCTTTGCCCTCCCGCCGCGGCGCGCTGTGCTCGACGGTGGCGCTGTTCGGTCAGCCGTCAAAGTGCCGCTTGCGCTCGCCCGTATTTGCTACGTCAGCGTCGGCATCTTGCTCGGCGGCGTGGTCGGCTCGCGCTTTGCCGACACGTCGGACCTTGTCAGCGATTCCGGCCCTACCAAAGCCGATAGCAGTTAAGTACCCGCCAAGCGCAGCGCAAAAGCTTGTTTTCATGGCAGGTTTCAGCTTGACTTGGCTGACCCGTGCCTGCGAGCGCGTGATCGGCATCCTGGCGGGGAGATGCGGCATTAACGCAATATCTACCCCAATCCGCTCAACTGGAGCGAACGCAAGGGACTGCGCTGCCAGCTTCGGGGGTTGTTCTTGCGCGAAAAGGAACTCCGCATCGCGCTGGTCTGCTTCGGCGGTGTTTCGCTCGCTATCTACATCCATGGCATCTGCAAAGAAATCTTAAAGCTGGTGCGGGCGTCAAGCGCTTTGCACCGCATCACCGACCGTTCGCAGCGCGCCGCCGCCTCATTTTTCGATCAGGCCGATCCCAACGATCCGGAATACGACACCGAGGCCGACTATTTCCTGCTGTTAAGGGAGATCGGGCGCAAGCTTGAGCTGCGGGTCATCGTCGATACGCTGGCCGGCGCGTCAGCGGGCGGGATCAATGCCAGCATGCTGGCGCGGGCGCTCAGCCACGATCTGCCGACCGGCCGATTGCGCGATCTCTGGCTCGACAACGCCGACGTTACCGTGCTGCTGGCGCCGGAAGCGCGCGCCGGCGCATGGAGCAAGTGGATTTTGCGGCCGTTGATCCGCGCCGCGGCGGCCAGCGGCCTGCTTGAATGGGCCAAGGATAAGGAGGTGCGCCAGAAGCTTTCGCTGTTTCTGCGCTCGCGCTGGTTCAAGCCGCCGTTCTCCGGCGCGGTGATGGCCGCGCTGATGTACGACGCAGCCACCGCCATGGGCGGACCAAAAACACCGACTGCGTCGCTCCTGCCGTCGGGGCAGGGCCTCGATTTGTTCGTAACGCTGACCGATTATCACGGCTACCGCCAGCTTCTGCAGATTCACGACCCGCCGCTCATCTATGAACTCGAGCATCGCCACGTGCTGCATTTCAAGTATCGTCGGCGGGCCGACGGCGCGGTGGAAAGCGACTTCGGACTGGATAACGCGCCGGGGCTGGCCTTCGCGGCGCGGGCGACCTCCTGCTTCCCGGGTGCGTTTCCGCCGGCGCAAATCGTCGAGATGGATGAAGTGGTGGCGCGCCGCGGCGCGCGCTGGCCGCGCCGCGAGGAGTTCATCCTGCGCAATTTCGAGCGGCATCTGCGCGCCGACATCGATCCGGCAAATGCCGCCTTCATCGATGGCTCCGTCCTCAATAATCGCCCCTTCCGGGAGGCGATTGCGGCGGTCCACAACCGCGCCGCCTATCGCGAGGTTGACCGGCGGCTGATCTTTATCGACGCCAAGCCGGAATCGGTGCAATCCCGCAAGCACACTGAACTGCCGAATTTCTTCTCGACCATAAAAGGCGCATTGTCGGATTTGCCGTCGGAGCAGCCGATCGCCAACGAACTGGCCAGGGTGGTCAACCTCAACGCCCAGGCCCGCAGCATCAAATCGATCATCGAGGACGCCCGGCCGCATGTCAGCGACCTGGTCGGCGACATCATCAATAAACCGCTTGAGCGCCCGTTCACAGCAGAAGACGTGCGCGGCTGGCGCGAACAGGTCAATTCCCGTATCGCGCGCGAGGCGGGCTTCGCCCACGAGGGCTATGTCCGCCTGAAGCTCGCCTCGGTTCGCAACTTCGTGGCCCGCACCATTGCGATGATCGGCGGCGCCGCGCCGAACTCGCTGTCCGCACGCGCCATGGAAGAGATCGTCGCGGCGTGGACGGTTCGCCGCGGCATCGTCTACCGCAAGGCCGAGAGCGAGGCGCTCAAGCACGAGGTTGCCGCGACACCCCGGCTGCCGCTGTGGATCGAATTCTTTCTCGCCTTTGACGTGGATTATCGAAGGCGCCGGCTGCATTTTCTGATCGAGGGCCAGAACCGGCTGTACCGGCTGCTCGACGAGGGCCGCTTTCCCGGACTGGAGCCCGTGGTGGTCGATCGCCTCAAGCGCGATTTCTATCTTCGGCTGGATGTGCTGCAGCAATATGAAGAACCGCAGTTCTTCAGCCCCAACGTCCATGCACTGGCAGAAAAACTGTTCCAAAACGCGCCCACTGCGGCGGAGGCGAGAGACCTGCCTGGTTACGCCCGCGCGATCGTGGCCGGCGACGGCCTCAAGACTATTGATCAACTGGTTGAGACGCTGGGCGAGGAGATCGATCTCAATGCCACGACGCGCGACCTCGACGAATTGTTGGCCGCGTGTGATCCGGCGCACTGGCATCCGGCCGCTCGCCGCGACGTCTTGATCAATTATCTCGGCTTTCCGTTCTGGGACGTGCTCACGTTCTCGGTGAGCACCGGGCGCGGCACCGGAGAACTCCGTGAAATTCTTATCGATCGCATCAGCCCGGAAGAGATGCATACGCTCAAAGCCTTTGCTGGCGCAAAATGCCTCAAGGGCATCGGGCTTAATAATTTTGCCGGATTCTTTTCACGTCGCTACCGCGAGAACGATTATCTGCTTGGCCGTCTGCATGCTGTCGAACGGCTTATGGACATCGTCTGCGACGCGGCCGGCGTCGACCTGCAGAACAGCGGCATCGATGTGCTTGCGCTCAAGCGGCGGGCTTTCGAGCGTATTCTGAGCGCTGAAGAGAGCCATCTCGTTCACAGCGGGGAGTTGATCGCTGCGTTGCGGCGGGCCGTTGCCGAGATCGGGCGCGGCTGAGCGGACAACGACGCGGCGGGTCCACCCGACCTCGTTGCGCGATTTGCCGCGTCGCTGCTGGCGCAGGATTTATGTCCTCTGCGCTGCAATTTGGTTCACGCGACGCGCTCGCCGCGTGGTGAAACTCAAGCATGACGTTTGCCTGCGCCATGCGGTTCGGGCAATCTGCGCCGAACCGGCAAGCAAACGGAAACCATGCCGCGATTAAGCCGCCGCACGTTCGTTGCCGCGTCCGCCGCCGCCGCACTCGTCGCACGGCCGGCGGTTGCAGCACCGGCCGCGACTGTGGCCGAATTCGACGTTGCCATCATCGGCGCCGGCGCCGCCGGCATCGCCGCGGCGCGGCGCGTCGCCGCCGCCGGGCGGCGTTACGTGCTGATCGAGGCCGCCGGCCAGATCGGCGGCCGCTGCGTCACCGATACGCGAAGCTTCGGCGTTCCGTTCGACCGCGGCGCTCATTGGATCCATTTTCCCGGCAGCAATCCGGTGGCCAGGCTGGCGCCGCGCAGCGGCATCGAAATCTACCCGGCGCCGCAAAGTCAGAAGGTGCGCATCGGGCTGCGCAACGCGCGCGAGGGCGAGCTCGAAGATTTTCTGTCCGCCCAGGTGCGCGCCACCCGCGCGATTGCCGATGCGGCGCGCAAGGGCGACACCTCATGCGCGCAGGCGCTGCCGAACGATCTCGGCGATTGGCGGCCGACCGTCGCGTTCGTGCTCGGGCCGTTCATGTGCGGCAAGGACTTGGCGCAAATCTCCACGGCCGATTTCGCGCGCGCACCGGAGCGGCGCGCCGACGCGTTCTGCCGTCAGGGCTTTGGCGCGTTGCTGGCTTCGCTTGCCGGCGGCTTGTCGGTGCAGCTCGATACCCCGGCAAGCGCGATCGCGGTAGGCCGCGGCATCGCGGTGGAAACGCCGAAAGGCACGATCAGTGCGCGCACCGCGATCATCACGGTGTCGACGAACGTGATGGCGTCCGGCCGCATTCGTTTCACGCCGAACTTGCCGCGGCGCGTGGCCGACGCCTGCAATAACCTGTCGCTCGGCAGCTACGATCACATCGCGCTCGAACTGTCGGGCAATCCGCTCGACCTCGACAGCGACGATCTGGTGTTCGAGAAGTCGTCGAACACGCATACCGCCGCCATTCTCGCCAACACGTCGGGCTCGCAATTATGCCTGATCGAAGTGGCCGGCTCGTTCGGACGCGAACTGTCGGGCGAGGGCGAGGCCGCGATGGTCGATTTCGCCGCCGACTGGCTGACGAAGCTTTACGGCGGCGAAATCAGGAAGGCGGTGAGCCGCGCCGGCGCCACGCAGTGGAATGCCGATGCGCGGTTTCTCGGCGCCATGTCGGCGGCGGCGCCGGGCGGAGAGGCGGCGCGCCGCGTTTTGTCCGAGCCGATCTATGAAGCCGTTTGGTATGCCGGCGAGGCGGCGCACGATACGTTGTGGGGCACGGTCGGCGGCGCCTGGGAATCCGGCGAGCGCGCCGCCGCCGCGGCTTTGCGCCGGCTTGCCGGCATGCGTGAGCCGGCACCCGAAGAGAAGCGGCCGCCACGTCGCCGGCAGGGCGCGCACCACCGCCGCGTGCCGCGCTGATCAGCACAGAACCCGATTCGATCGATTCCGCTCATTCCCGCGAAAGCGGGAATCCAGGGGGCTGCACAGAGACTGGGTCCCCGCTTTCGCGGGGACGAGCGGAAGGTGACGGGGACGAGCGGAAGGTGACGGGGACGAGCGGAAGGTGGCGGGGACGAGCGGAAGTGAACCCCTCTACGTGCGCAGCACGCCGCCGGTGCGCTTGCCGACTTCGGCGACGATTTTCGCCGCGAGCGCTTCGATCTCCGCGTCCGTCATGGTCCGCTCGCGCGGCTGCAGCGTTACTTCGATGGCGATGGATTTCTTGCCGGGCTCGATGCCGGGTCCCTCATAGACGTCGAACACGTTCACGGACGTAATCAGCTTGCGATCGACGCCGGCGGCGGCGCGCACCACATCGGCGGCTTTCGCACCGCGCTCGACCACGAAGGCAAAATCGCGCCGCACCGGCTGCAAGGGCGACAGATCGAGTGCCGCTTTGGCGCGCGTCGCCTTAGGCTTCGGCTCGGGGACGCGCTCGAGGATCACCTCGAAGGCGACGAGGGGACCGTCGGCCTTGAGCGCTTCCAGCGCGCTCGGATGCAGTTCGCCGAAATGGCCCAAAATATTCTGTGGCCCGATCTGGATGGTGCCGCTGCGGCCGGGATGAAACCATGGCGGCCCGCCCGGCGCGATCTGCAGCGCGGCCGGCGGCGCACCCACCGCAATGAGCGCGGCCACGGCGTCGGCCTTCGCATCGAACGCATCGACCTCGCCGTCGCGCTTGCTCCAATGCCGGCCGAGGCCCGACGGTTTGGCCAGCGCGCGCCGCACGCTCGCTGCAGCGGTGAGCTGATCGGCCGGTTTGTCGCCGCGAAAGATTTGTCCCACTTCAAACAGCCCGACGTCGACAAACCCGCGATCGGCATTCTTTTGTGCTGCCGCGATCAACCCTGGAATGAGGCTCGGGCGCATGTCGGATAGGTCGGCGGCGATCGGATTGGCCAAGGCCAGCTCCGGCTTGCCGCCGCCGAACAACGCGGCCTGCTTTTTGTCGATGAACGACCACGTCACGGCCTCGACCAGATTGCGCGCGGCCAGCGCGCGCTTGGCCTTGCGGGTGCGCAGCTGGATCGGCGTGAGCACCGGCTTGCGCGGCGTCTCACCGCGGGGAAACGGCGTCGACGGCACGCGATCGACGCCGGCGATGCGCACCACCTCCTCGACGATATCGGCCTTGCCTTGCACGTCGGCACGCCACGACGGCACGGCGATTTTGATCCGCTCGCCCTGGCCGGCGACGAAAAAGCCGAGCCGCTCGAGGACGCCGCGCATTTCCGGCAGCGGCACCGCCAGGCCGGACAGGCGTTTGAGCTCCGAGAGCGGAAAATCGATGATGCGCTCAGGCGGCTGCGCGTCGCCGGCGACAGTGATCTGCGACGGCGTGCCGCCGCACAGATCGAGCACCATGCGGGTGGCGAGTTCGAGACCGGGCACCATGAAGGCCGGATCGACGCCGCGCTCGAAGCGGTAGCTGGCGTCGGAATGGATGCCGAGCTTGCGACTGGTATGCGCGATGTTGGCCGGCTCCCACAGCGCCGATTCGATGAGCACGTCGGTGGTCGCCTCGGAGCAGCCGGTCTTTTCGCCGCCCATGATGCCGGCGAGCGATTCGACGCCGGCTTCGTCGGCGATCACGCACATGGTTTCGTCGAGCGTGTAGGTCTTGCCGTCGAGCGCCAGCAGCGTCTCGTTTGGCCGGCCGCGCCGCACGGTGAGGCTTCCCCGCACTTTGCCGGCGTCGAACACGTGCAGCGGCCGGCCGCGGTCGTAAGTGACGAAGTTGGTGATATCGACCAGCGCGTTGATCGGACGCAGCCCGATCGCGATAAGCCGCCGCTGCAGCCATTCCGGCGAAGGGCCGTTCTTGACGCCGCGAATGAGCCGCAGCCCGAAAGCCGGGCACAGCGACGGCGTGGCGCCGAAGTCGAGCGTCACCGTCACCGGAGCGGGAAACTCGCCCTTCACCGGCTTGATCGCCGGGTCATTGAAGCGTTCCATGTCGGCGGCGGCGAGATCGCGGGCGATGCCGTGCACGCCGGTGCAATCGCCGCGGTTCGGCGTCAGGTTGATCTCGATCATCGCATCGTCGAGCCCGGCCCAGTGCGCGTAATTAGCGCCGACCGGCGCATCCTCCGGCAGGTCGATGATGCCTTCGTGGTTGTCGGAGATTTGCAGCTCGAACTCGGACACCAGCATGCCGCGGCTCTCGATGCCGCGAATGGTGCCGACTGCAAGCGTCATGTTCTTGCCGGGGATGAACGCGCCGGGCGGCACGAACACGCCCTTCATGCCGGTGCGCGCATTGGGCGCGCCGCACACCACCTGGATCGGCTTGCCGTCGCCGGTATCGACTATGCAGACGCGCAGCCGGTCGGCATTCGGATGCTGCCTGGCTTCGATGACGCCGGCAATGACGAACGGCGCCAACAGCTTGCCTTTGTCGTCGATGCGCTCGACCTCGAGCCCGATCATGGTCAGCTTGCCGGCAATCTCGCCGAGCGAGCGATCGGTGTCGAGATGCTCTTTGAGCCAGGCCAGGGTGAATTTCATCATGGGCCCGCCCCTAGCTCGGCGCTTGCAAACCCTCCCCCGCTTGCGGGGGAGGGTAGGGAGGGGGCGACGGCCTCGCCGATTGCCGCAGCAATGACGGTCCAAACTCCTTCCAGATTCCTCAGCACGTCGTGATTACTAAACCGCAGCACCCGAAAGCCTTTAGAACGCAAAAACATGTCTCGTCGCGCGTCGCGTTGTTCGTGCGCAGTGTCGAAGTGTTGCCCACCATCAAGTTCGATGACCAGCTTGGCCGAGTGCGAAACGAAATCCACGATATAAGGCCCAATTGGAGTCTGTCGGCGGAAGCCTACATTGTTTAGACGGTGAGCCCGCACTGCGCGCCAGATAACTTGCTCGGCTTGCGTCGAATCTCTTCGCAAGGCGCGAGCGCGCTTCCGCGCTTCCGCTGTCACGCGCCAGGTCGGCCTTTTCCTTTTCGCTCCATGGGTCACGAATTGCGGTGAGGCCGATGGCCCCCTCCCTAACCCTCCCCCGCAAGCGGGGGAGGGAATAAGTTACCAGCTCAACCCGCCCGCCAGCGTCGGGAAGTCGAGCGGGCGGAAGCCGTAATGCGAAAGCCAGCGCATGTCGGCCTCGAAGAACGCGCGCAGGTCGGGCATGCCGTATTTGAGCATGGCGATGCGGTCGATGCCCAAACCCCAGGCGAAGCCCTGGTAGACGTCGGGATCGAGGCCGCAATTCTTCAGCACGTTCGGATGCACCATGCCGCAGCCGAGAATCTCCATCCACTCGTCGCCTTCGCCGAAGCGGATTTCGCCCTTGT
>JASHSE010000192.1 GCA_030036975.1 Xanthobacteraceae bacterium
TGCCGAGGGGGCACCTTCGCCCGCGGTGACGATTATCGACATTGGGCATCAGCGCGCCCGCGATCTTCAGCTCGAGCTTCCGGACTCGCCGCTGGAGGCGGTGATGTCCGCGGACGTCTGGCAGCAGGTCTATGCGCGGCTGGCGCGGCTGATCGAGACCCACCGCACCACGCTCGTGTTCGTCAACACGCGTCGGATGGCCGAGCGCGTCGCGCGCGAATTGTCGGAGCGGCTCGGCGACGGCGTCATTACCGCCCACCACGGCAGCATGGCCAAGGAGCACCGCCTGGCCGCCGAGCAGAGGCTCAAACATGGCCAGCTGAAGGCCCTGGTTGCGACCGCCTCGCTCGAACTCGGTATCGACATCGGCGACGTCGATCTCGTCTGCCAGCTCGGCTCGCCGCGCTCGATCGCGAGCCTCCTGCAGCGGGTCGGCCGTTCGGGGCACTCGGTCGGCGGCACCCCGAAGGGGCGGCTGTTTCCGCTGTCGCGCGACGATCTCGTCGAATGCGCGGCTTTGCTCGACAGCGTGCGCCGCGGCGAGCTCGATCGGATCGCGGTTCCACGCCAGCCGCTTGACGTGCTGGCGCAGCAGATCGTCGCCGAGGTGGCGGCGCAGGATTTTTGGGCGGAGGCAGCGCTCTACCAGCGATTCCGCCGCGCCTATCCGTTTTGCGAATTGGACCGCGCGGATTTCGCCGCCGTCGTGCAAATGCTGGCGGACGGTTTTGCCACCAGCCGCGGCCGGTGCGGCGCGCTTATTCACCGCGATGCGGTCAACGGCGTGCTGCGCGCCCGGCGTGGCGCGCGGATGACGGCGCTGACCTCGGGCGGCACGATACCGGACACCGCCGACTATCAGGTGCTGCTCGAGCCTGACAACCATATCATCGGCAGCGTGAATGAGGATTTCGCGGTCGAGAGCTTGGCCGGCGATGTTTTTCAGCTTGGCAACGCCTCATACCGCATTCTGCGCGTCGAGCGCGGCACTGTTCGGGTCGAGGATGCGCACGGCCAACCGCCCACGATCCCGTTCTGGCTCGGCGAGGCGCCAGGCCGCAGCGACGAACTGTCGGTGGCGGTGTCCCGCTTGCGCAGCGAACTCGAGCGGCGGCTGCGCTCCGATCGCTCCGGAGACGCTGCGCGGCAGTGGCTCGAAGAGCTGGGAATCGACGCGCGCGCCGCCGAGCAACTCGTCGAATACCTTGCCGCGGGCGCGGCGGCGTTGGGCTGCCTGCCCACGCAGGACACGATCGTGCTGGAGCGCTTCTTCGACGAAGCGGGCGGCATGCAGCTTGTCATTCATGCGCCATTCGGCAGCCGGCTCAATCGCGCCTGGGGACTGGCGCTGCGCAAGCGCTTCTGCCGCAAATTCAATTTCGAACTGCAGGCGGCGGCGACCGAGGACAATATCGTGCTGTCCTTGACCACGGCGCACAGTTTCGAACTCCCCGAGGTGGCGCGCTACCTGCACTCGCAGAGTGTGCGTCCGTTGCTGATCCAGGCCATGCTCGACGCGCCAATGTTTACGGCCCGCTGGCGCTGGGTGGCGGGGGTGGCGCTGGCGCTGCCGCGGTTCCGCGGCGGCAGGAAGGTGCCCCCGCAACTGGTGCGGATGCAGGCTGAAGATCTCATCGCTGCGGTGTTTCCGGATCAAATCGCCTGCGCGGAGAACCTGGTGGGCGAACGCGAAGTGCCGGACCATCCGCTGACCAATCAGGCGATCTCCGACTGCCTCCATGAGGCCATGGACATCGACGGGCTGGAGCGCCTGCTGCGGCGGCTCGAAGCCGGCGCGATCCGCGTCGTCGCCTGCGATCTCACCCAGCCCTCGCCGCTTGCGCTCGAAGTGCTCTCGGCGCGGCCTTATGCGTTTCTCGACGATGCGCCGTTGGAGGAGCGGCGCACTCAGGCCGTCATGGCGCGGCGCTGGCACGATCCGCAAAGCGCGTCCGAGCTCGGTCGGCTCGATCCCGAGGCGATCGCGCGCGTTTCCGCCGAGGCGTGGCCCGATCCCGAAAATGCCGAAGAGCTGCACGATGCGCTGCTCTGGCTGAGCTGCCTGACGGACGCCGAAGCGCGCGCCGCAGAGCCTTGGAGCAAGTGGCTGGAAGACTTGAGCGGGCAAAAGCGGGTCGCGCGCCTGCACGCTCCGGGAGCGACGCTATGGATTCCGGCGGAGCGGCTTAATCAGTTTCGGGCGGTGTGGCCGCAATCCACGATCGAGCCCGCAATCGCGCCGCCACCCGATCACGAGGCGATTTGGTCGCGCGATCAGGCCGTGGTCGAGATTCTGCGCGGGCGGCTGGAAGGGCTTGGGCCGGTGACGCAGACAGCGTTGGCCGCGCCGCTGGCGCTCGAACCTGCGGCGGCCGCCGCTGCGCTCGCGGCATTGGAGAGCGAGGGCACCGTTCTGCGGGGACGGTTTGTCGCCGGCATCAACGACGAGCAATGGTGCGACCGCCGCTTGCTGGCGCGCATTCATCATACGACGATCCGCCGGCTGCGCGCGGAAATCGAGCCGGTCGCGGCGCGCGATTTCCTGCGCTTTTTGTTTGCCTGGCAGCATGTCGACAGCGATGCGCGGCTCGAAGGGCCGCACGCGCTGCCGTCGGCTTTGGCTTTGCTGGAAGGCTTTGAGGCGCCCGCCGCATCGTGGGAAACCGAAATTCTTCCCGCCCGTATTGCAGGCTATGAGCCGGCTTGGCTGGACGCCCAGTGCATTGCCGGCCGCGCCATCTGGGCGCGCCTGACCCCGCCGGTGAATGACAAAAGCCGCGCCCGCGCCGCCGCGCCGGTGCGATCCACGCCCATCGCGTTACTCGATCGCCGGCGGCTGGCGCATTGGCTTTCGCTGGCGCCGCAGACGAGCGCGCCATTGCCGAGCCCGCGGGCGCAATTGCTGCTCGACTGCCTGCGCACCAACGGTGCAATGTTTTTTGATGAATTGGCGGAAGCGTCGCATTTGCTGCGGCCGCAGCTCGAAGACACGCTGGGCGAACTGGTCGCGCTCGGCCTGGTGACGTCCGACAGTTTTGCCGGCCTGCGCGCGCTCTTGGTGCCGTCGAGCCGGCGCAAGCCGATTGCCGGCGTGAAACGGCGCGGACGCATTCTCGGCTTCGACATCGCAAGCGCCGGGCGTTGGGCGCTCCTCCGGCGCGCCGCGCCGTCTGACGGCATGGATGGCCAGGAGAGGGCGGCCGCCGGCGAAGAGGTGGCGAGGACATTGTTGCAGCGCTACGGCGTCGTATTCTGGCGGCTCTTCGCCCGCGAAGCCGGCTGGCTGCCGCCATGGCGCGACCTGCTCCGCATCTACCGCCGTCTTGAGGCGCGCGGCGAAATCCGCGGCGGGCGTTTCGTCGCCGGTTTTTCCGGCGAGCAATATGCGCTGCCGGAAGCAGTCGGCTTGCTGCGGGAAACGCGGCGCCGGCCGCCCTCGGAGCAGTGGATTTCGCTATCGGGCGCCGACCCGCTGAACCTGATCGGCATTCTCACGCCCGGCCCGCGATTGCCGGCATTGACCGACAATCGCCTGATCTATCGTGACGGCCTGCCGGTTGCCACGCTCTCGGCCGGCAAGGTGGATTTTCTCACTATTCTGGATGGCGCCAGCCGCTGGGAAGCTGAAAAGCGATTGCTGCGCTCCGCCGCCCGCGGATTGCTTTCGCACCTCAACTAGCGGCCGTCGTATCACCGGATTGGCCGAAATACTGATTTGACGAGCGGGCGAGTTCCAGCCTATCGTGTTCCATGACGGTTCCCCGTTGGGGATCAAAAGGGAACGCAGTGCGGGCCGTCGATTGCCCAATGCTGCGGCTGCCCCCGCAACTGTAAGCGGCGAATCTTCCGTCAAATGTCCACTGGGATCTCGGGTCCCGGGAAGGCGACGGCAGGTAGCGACCCGCGAGCCAGGAGACCTGCCGTCAGCCGTGGTCATGCGCGAGCGCTGTCGGTCGGGGTGTACTGACGGAGGGCGACCCAATCATCCACGTCGGATGAACGGGACACCGAGTTCGCGGTGACGTGCCACAGGGCGTGTTACCCGAGGTGTTCCCGTGTCTTCCCATCGTACAACCAAGCGGCGCATCATCCGCGCCGGCAGTATCATTGCGTCCGCCATCGCTGCGTTGTTTGCTGTTGCGCCGTGGACCTGCGCGCTCGCGCAGGACGCCAGCCAGACCGTCGCATTGCCGGCGATCTCGGTGACCGCGGCGCCGCCGTCGCATCCAACCAACCAGGCTCCGGGCAATTCGGTCGTCGTCAGCGAGACGACACAGCCTACGCCCACCGAGCAGTCGGCCAGTTCGGTCACGGTGATCACCGCTTCCGACATCGAAAGCCAGCAGTGGCGCACCGTTCCCGACGCGCTCGCGACGGTGCCCGGTCTCAATGTCGTGCAAACCGGCGGTCCCGGCGGCCAGACCTCGGTGTTCATCCGCGGCACCAATTCCAATCACGTCAAGGTGCTGATCGACGGCATCGACGTGTCGGACCCGAGCAATCCCAACGGCTCGTACGACTTCGGCCAGTTGCTGACCGGCGACATCGAACGCATCGAAATTTTACGCGGGCCGCAAAGCGGCCTGTACGGCTCGGACGCCATCAGCGGAGTGATTTCGATCACCACCAAGAGCGGCAACGGCCCGCCAAAGGCTACCATGTCGCTGGAAGGCGGCTCGTTCGGGACGACGAACGAGCGCGCCGGCGTCAGCGGCTCGCAAGGCGACTTCAATTACGTCTTCAACATCCAGCATTTCCAGTCGGCCTCGACGCCGGTGACGCCGTCATACGACCTCGCGCCAGGCGAGCAAAGGAACAACGATTTCTACGACAACTGGACCCTTTCGACGAAACTCGGCGCCAAGCTCAGCGACACTCTCGCGGTCAACGTGGTCGGCCGCTACACCGACTCGACGTTGCACTTCACCAACGACGATTTCGTGGACTTTTTTCCGCAGAGTTTCGCCGAGCCGATTCAGAGCACGCAGATCGACCATCAATTCGCCGGACGTGCCGAACTCGTCTGGTCGCCGTCCGCCGGGTTCAAGAACTTCTTCGGCGTGAACTACACGAATTCATGGACCTGGAATCTCGATCCGAACGCAGATACCGGGCTCACCTCGCCCGCAGTGCTGCCGCCGATGATCAATCTGGGAACGCGCGTTGCGGAGGATTATCGCGGCGAACTGCAAGTCGCGCCGGGACAATTGCTGCTTTTCGGCGCCCAGGATCAGAACGAGACCTTGTGGACCAATTCGAGCAGTACCATCGATGCGTTCGGCAACGAGACGTTTTTCGTAACGAACGCAGAACGGCGAAACGACGCCGGCTGGCTCGAGTTGCAAAATCAATTGACCAAGCAGCTCTACCTGGTCTCGAATATCCGCTTCGACGCCAACGAGGATTTCGGCGACCATGTGACCTTCCGCGTGGCGCCGGTCTATATCGTTCCGCAGACCGATACCAAGCTCCATGCGAGCTACGGCACCGGCTTCAAGGCGCCGTCGCTGGAAGACCTCTACGTGAATTTCCTGCCGTTTTTCGTCGCCAATCCCAACCTGCAACCGGAGGAAAGCACGGGCTGGGACGTCGGTTTCGAGCAGCCGCTCGCCAACGATCGCTTTCGGTTCGGCTCGACCTTTTTCCGCAATGACATCGATAATCTGATCGAAACGGTCACGACGGCGACACCTTTCGTGGAGAGCCTTGGCAATATAAACAAGGCCACGGCCTGGGGTTTCGAGAACTTTGCGGCATGGCAGGTCAACAGCCGCCTCAATCTTCGCGCCGACTACACCTATACGCTGGCGCTGGCCGAAGACACGCCCGGATGTACCTCGCTTCCCTGCGCGGGCCAGCAGCTGCTGCGGCGGCCGAAGAACAAAGCGTCCTTGACGGCGACCTGGCAGGCGACCGATCGGCTGTCGCTGTCGTCGACGCTGCTCTATGTCGGTCCGTGGTGGGATTTGGGCCGTCAGGAGGTGCCGCCGGACGGCTCCATTCCGTACGTCGAGGCCCCGGGCTTCGTGACGGTCAATCTTGCGGCGAACTACGCGCTTCGCGATGATGTCACCCTGTTCGCCAGGATCGATAATTTGTTCAACGCGCAGTACGAAGATCCGTTAGGCTTCATGCGCCCCGGATTCGGCGCTTACGCGGGCATCAGGTTCACGATGGGGGGCTCGCCATCGGGTGCCGCCGCGCCGGCCGCGGCACCGATTATCGGTCCGGCGCCGCCAAGCCCGACGCCGCGCAGCCAGGGCGTTATGTGATGACCGAGGTCGCGGATTTTCTCGCCGAGCAGGCCGCCGACAGCGAAGTCGCATGGAGTCTCGGCACGTTCGGCGCCATCGCCGAATTCACCCGCGACGCCGATGAAGCAGCGACGCTTGATCGAAATGGCGATGTGATTTCGGTAATGACGCCGCGCGGGGCCTTGCGCATCGATGCGCATCCGCACCTGCGCCCGATTGCCACGGAATCCCTGACCAAAGAGAGCTGGAGCCATCGCGTGGCGCTGTGCCTGCCGCACGATTCCTGCGCCATGAGCGGGCGCACGGCGCTTAGCGAGATCGGTCCCGATCGCGCGGCGCTGCGCGAGGAAGACCGCGACGCCATCCTGTTCGATCTCGGCCTCGGCGCGCTGCAGGTCGATGTCTGCGTTCGCAGTCGCGATCCCATCGTCGTCGAAAAACTTCGCAGTTGCGCCGGAAAGTCCGTGTTCGCGCCGGACAGCGTCGCCATGGGCGTGATCCTGGCCGCCAACCCGCATCGAGTCTTTGCCAGTCGTCTCGGCCGCGTCGAGGTCTTTCAACCGATCCCGCCGCCCAACGGCAAGAGTCCGAGCGGGCCGCACACCCACGTGCTGCCCAAGCTCCTGGCGCACGGCCGCACCCACGCCGCCACCGAGCCGCTGCCCGACGGCTGGGTGCCTTGCGCGCATCTTTATCCGCCGAATCCGATCAGGGACAAATTCGGCCGCAGCCGTGTATTTCAGGCGGGACACCACGCCGCGTTTCAAATCCTGCTGACGCGTTTCGGCGACCCGCAACTGCTCGCTCTCAAGCAGTCGGTGATCGAGGCCGTCACGGCCGGACATGAACCTGTGGCCGGGGCATCGCCCAGCGAGAGGGTTGCCCGGACCACCGTTCGGGTCGCGTTGCGACAAATGCAGGCGTCGGATCGCTCATCGGCGGCGCTGGCCGCCTGGCTGTCGGCCTACGACCGCGTTGAACCCCATGAGGTCGAGCTCAATGACCCGCCGCATTAATCAATCGCCTGCTGCGGGGACGAGACAATTTCTCGGGCACCTGAATAGAATGGAGGAGAGGAGAATTGGCCATGGCTCTCAATATCCCGTCGCTTTCGAATCGGAATTCGGCGCGACTGCATCCGGTCGAACCGCGATTTGCGCCGTTGTTCTGTTTCGGGTTGCTGACCCTGTCTTGCGCGTTGGCGAGCTTTGCGTTTGCCTGCGCGACGCCATTCGCCGCCTTTGCCGTCATCGCTGCCGCGGCGCTGCCGTTGCGTCCGGCGCTCCTCGTCGTTGCGGCCGCATGGCTGGTCAATCAGGCGATCGGTTTTTGTGCGCTTGGCTACCCGCACGATATCGATACGGTGGCATGGGGCTTCGTCATCGGTGCCGCCGCGTTGACGGCTGCCATCGCGGCGAACCTGGTGCTGCGCAGGGCGGCAAGCATGACGCTGCCAATTGCATTTGGATTGGCCCTGGCCTGCGCTTATGCGGCGTACGAGCTTGTCTTGTTCGCGGCGACGCCGGCCTTGGGAGGCGCAGGCGACTTTACCCTCGTCATCATCGGCCGTCTGGCGGTCCTCAATGTGCTTTGGTTCGTCGGGCTTTTCGTCGCCTGCGAAATTGCCCGCTTGCTTGGGGCACGCCGGAGGAGCCACGTCGTCCCCTGAGCGTCACGCGCCTTCGATCTTCTGACGGAAGCGCGCTAGTGCCGCTCGAAAATCGGCCGCTGCAAATTGTGCCCGAGGGCGAGATGGACCCGCAGCACGCGGCGGCCGTGATCGGTGATCCACAGCGGCGGCAGCGGTTCGACGCTAGCGAATTTGGCGCTCACCGCCGCAATGCTTTGCCGCGCGTTCCACCGGTCGGTGATGATGATGGCGTCGTGGCCAATGAGCGCGGCGTCGTCGCGGTCGAGCGAGTGGGACACCGGATTGGTCGAGAGGCAGGCGATCGGCAAACGGTCGGCGATCATGAATTCGACCTTGAAGCAGTACTCGTAGCGGCCGAGCAGCAGAAAATGCCGGGAATCGAGCAAGCCGTCCTGCTCGAGCCGTGACCGCAAACCGTGCCAATCCGTATCGTCGGCGACGAGCGGGTCGTAATCGGCGGTGATGGCCGGGACGAAATGGCCGAGCCAGCCGGTCATCGTGTGGCTAATGAACACCGCCGCCACCATCGCCGCGCCGAAAACGCAAGCCGCGATCGTGCCCCAGACCAGGCGGGGGAAACGCGGCCGCCAGCGCGCCACGGCCGCGCCGACCAGCGGAAACGTGAACAGATAGCCGGGCGACAGCCAATGCGGGCCCTGCACACCCTGGAAGCCGAACAGGTCGATGCCGGTGAAGAACACGATCGGCATAAGCGCGAGCGTGGCAAAGAACCATGCGCGCTCGTCGCGCGGACCGCGCCAGAGCGCGGCGGCAAGCGTGCCGATCTGGATGAGCCAGACCGCGGGCCCCATCACCGTCAACAGGAAACCGGTGTGCGAGACCCAGCGATCGACATGGATGTGGCCGTCGAGCGCGGCGCGGCTGCCTTGGAACACGAACGCGGCAAAGCCGTTTTGTGCGTTCCAGACGATGACCGGCGTGAACACGGCGAGCGCCGCGAGCGCCGCCAGATAGGGGCCCGGCGTGAGTAGGAGGCGGCGGTGACGCGGCACCGTCAACAGGAACAAGACAAGGCCGGGCAGAACCAGTCCGGCGGTGAATTTGGACAGGCAGGCGATGCCGAAGAAAAGTCCGGCGACAAGCCAGTCGCGCCAATTGATCGGGCGAGGCCCCAAGAGCCCGCGTGCCAAAACGACAGCCGCGACGGTGAGGCTGAACAACATCGGCCCGTCGGTGACCGCGACCGCGCCCAGATAAAAGCCGAACAGCGGCGACAGCGCCAGCGCGATGACCGCAAACAGCCCGGCCCACTTGTCGAACGCGCGCGCGGTGAGCCGGTAAACGAGCCAGCTCTGCGCCGCCGCCAGGATCAGGGTCGGCAGGCGGGCGACCAAATGGCTCTCGCTGCCGAATAGATGCACGGCGGCCGCAATGAGCCACATGATCGCCGGCGGGTGGTCCTGGTAGGATAGCGCCAAGTGGCGCGCCATCACGACGTCGTAGGTCTCATCGATCGAAAAACCCATCACCGAAACGAAACCGGCGTGAGCGGCAGCAGCCGCGGCAATGATCAATATCGCGCTGCGGTCAAGCGGATCGAACGGCAGTGTCTTGACCGCCGCGCAAAAGGCGAAAAAGAATCGCGACAAGTGCGCCGCGGATTTGCGGCCGGCATGCTTACCCGGGCCGGATGGGCCGGGCGAAACCAACAGCAACGCAGCAAAGCCGGCCGAAACGCTCGACACCCACGACACGATGCTTTGTCCCTCACCCGCAACGCCGACACCTCAGCGCTAACCTGAAAGAACGGCACCGGAAAGGCAAGCGCATGGACAAACGCAAGCTTCACGACTGGCGTCGACGAGCTAGCGCATCGGATGGATGCCCCCGGCTGCGGCACCGCCGCTCAGTTCAGCGGTCCTTTGCCGCTCGTCCCGTTCGAAGACGCGCTGCCGGTTCGCTCCGCGCAGGCGATCCAGGCAGCCGCTATCTCCAGCAAAATCGCTTTGTCCTTGGCCGAACTCTTTTCCGCCAAGCGCCGACACTCGGCGGCATATTGACGATATTTTTCGATCTCATCCATCATAGTCACCGATATCTTTTGTCGCGATTCCTTTCGTCGTCCGAATACCTGTAACGGGAACGAGGAACTTTTGACCGAAGTTCCGGATCAAATCCGTAAGCAAGGCCGGAACCAATTCGGCTCCCCCTGCATTCCCTTGCGAGCGCGGGGGAATTTCCGCATGAGCCGAGCGGGGCAGTATCGCCGCTATGCCGCTGAATGCCTGCGGCTTGCGAGTTCCAGGGACGATGTGCGTGAAAAAGCCGCGCTGCTGCAGATGGCCGAGCAATGGCGCCGCTTGGCCGAACGCGCCGAGAAGGAAGAACACGAGCCGTAGCGGCGGGTGCACCGCGGCGCCGCCGTCGTCTCACATTATACAGCGCGCCGAGATCCACCCCGGCAGCAAGGCGCCGAAGTCTCACCGATAGCGGAGTTCCCACTCATAGGCTAATGAGGTCGCCATCGGCACGGTGCGCGCGCGACCTTCATGAGCTTTTCCTTTCGCCTGACCGCCAGCGACGGCGCCGCGCGCGCCGGCGAAATGACGACCGCGCACGGGGTCGTGCGCACGCCGGCCTTCATGCCGGTCGGCACCCAGGCGTCGGTCAAGGGTGTGCATCACGACGACGTGCGCGCCGCCGGCACCGCGCTTCTTCTCGCCAACACCTATCACCTGATGTTGCGGCCCGGCGCCGAACGCGTCGCCGCGCTCGGCGGCCTGCACGCCTTCATGCGCTGGCCCTATCCGATCCTGACCGATTCCGGCGGCTTTCAGGTCATGTCGCTTGCCGCGCTGCGTAAGGTGACCGAACAGGGCGTGACCTTCCGCTCGCATCTCGACGGCGCTCTCGTCGACCTGACGCCGGAGCGCGCCATGCAGGTGCAAATCCTGCTCGG
>JASHSE010000193.1 GCA_030036975.1 Xanthobacteraceae bacterium
CATTTCATCGTCAACAACCAGATCGGCTTCACCACCAATCCGCGCTATTCGCGCTCGTCGCCGTATCCGTCCGACGTCGCCAAGATGATCGAAGCGCCGATCTTTCACGTCAACGGCGACGATCCCGAGGCCGTGGTGTTTGCCGCCAAGATCGCGACCGAGTTCCGGCAGAAATTCCAGAAGCCGGTCGTCATCGACATGTTCTGCTATCGCCGCCACGGCCACAACGAAGGCGACGAGCCGTCGTTCACCCAGCCCTTGATGTACAAGGCGATCGCGGCGCATCCGACCACGCTGGAGATCTACGGCAACAAGCTGATCGGCGAGGACGTCACCAGCGCCGCCGAGATCGACAAGATGAAAGCGGACTGGCGCAAGCACCTCGACGTCGAGCTCGAGGCGGCGCAGAGCTACCGCGCCAACAAGGCCGACTGGCTCGACGGCCGCTGGGCCGGCTTCAAGGCCGCCGACGGTGCCGACGATCCGCGCCGGGGCCACACCGGCATCGCGGTCGCAACGCTGAAGGACATCGGACAAAAGATCACCGCGGTGCCGGCCGGCTTTCATCTGCACCGCACGCTCAACCGCTTTCTCGACCATCGCCGCCAGGCGATCGAAACCGGCAACGGCATCGACTGGGCGACCGCCGAGGCGCTCGCCTTCTGTTCACTGCTGCTCGACGGCCGTCGCGTGCGGCTGTCCGGCCAGGACAGCGAGCGCGGCACATTCTCGCAGCGTCATTCGGTGCTGATCGATCAGGCCACCGAACGGCGCTACACGCCCTTCAACCATATCGCCGAGGGCCAAGCCCGGTTCGAGGTCATCAACTCGATGCTCTCCGAGGAGGCCGTGCTCGGCTTCGAATACGGCTATTCGCTCGCCGAACCGAACGCGCTGACGCTGTGGGAGGCGCAATTCGGCGATTTCGCCAATGGCGCGCAGGTGATATTCGACCAGTTCATCTCGTCCGGCGAGCGCAAGTGGCTGCGCATGTCCGGGCTGGTCTGCCTGTTGCCGCACGGCTACGAGGGGCAGGGACCGGAACATTCCTCGGCGCGGCTCGAGCGCTTCCTGCAGATGTGCGCCGAGGATAACATGCAGGTCGCCAATTGCACGACGCCGGCCAACTATTTCCACATCCTGCGCCGCCAACTCAAACGCGACTTCCGCAAGCCGTTGATCCTGATGACACCGAAATCGCTGCTGCGCCATCGCCGCGCGGTGTCGCGACTCGACGAGATGGGACCGGACACAAGTTTCCACCGGCTGTTATGGGACGATGCCCAGGTCCTGCCGGACGAAAAGATCAAATTAGTTCCTGATGAGAAAATCCGCCGCGTCGTGCTCTGCTCCGGCAAGGTCTATTATGATTTGTACGAGGAGCGCGAGAAGCGCGGCATCGACGACGTCTATCTGTTGCGCATCGAGCAGCTCTACCCATTCCCCACCAAGGCGCTGATGGCGGAGCTGGCGCGCTTCCGCGATGCCGAGATCGTCTGGTGCCAGGAAGAGCCGCGCAACATGGGTGCCTGGGTGTTCGTCGACATCTTCCTGCAATGGGTGCTCAACCAAATCGAAGCCAAGCATCGCCGCGCGCGCTATGCCGGCCGGCCGGCCTCGGCTTCGACCGCCGTCGGGCAGATGTCGCAGCACCTGGCGCAGCTCAAACAGTTTTTGGACGAGGCGCTGCGCTAGCGCATCTCCGCACGACGGCGCGGTGGACGAGGAATTGACATCATGACTGAGATTCGCGTGCCCGCGCTCGGAGAATCGGTGACCGAAGCCACCATCGGCAAGTGGTTCAAGAAAGCGGGCGATGCGGTCGCGGTGGACGAGCCGCTGGTCGAGCTCGAGACCGACAAGGTGACCATCGAAGTGCCGGCGCCGGCCGCCGGGATTCTCGGCGGCATTGCCGCGAAGGACGGCGATACCGTCGCGGTCGGCGCGCTGTTGGGCGAGATCAAAGAAGGCGCCGGCGCGGTGCCGGCCGGTCGGCCGGAGCAGAAGACCGAGCGCGCCAAACCGATCGATGCAGGACCGGAGCAGCCGGCGCCGCGGCCGCAGCGCGGTGCGATCGAGCCGCCGCCAAGTGCAATGCCCAGCGCGCCGCCGCCCGCCGACGTGCCGCTCGCGCCGTCAGTCCGCAAACTCGCCGCCGAGAGCGGCCTCGACGTGGCGGCCGTGCCGGGCACCGGCAAGGACGGCCGGCTGACCAAGGGCGACATGCTCGCCGCGATCGAGCGCGCCGCGGCGCAGCCGATACCGGTGGCGCAGCCTGCTGCTGCCGTGGCCGTGCGCGCGCCGTCGCCGCCGGATGACGCCGCGCGCGAGGAGCGCGTGCGCATGACGCGGCTGCGCGCCACCATCGCGCGGCGGCTGAAGGAAGCGCAGAACACCGCCGCCATGCTGACGACCTTCAACGAGGTCGACATGACCGGGGTCATGGCGCTGCGGGCGCACTATCGCGATCTGTTCGAGAAGAAGCACGGCACAAAGCTCGGCTTCATGGGTTTCTTCGTGCGCGCCTGCGTGCAGGCGCTCAAGGAAATCCCGTCCGTCAATGCCGAGATCGACGGCGCCGACATCATCTACAAGAATTATTACCACATCGGCGTCGCGGTCGGCACCGAGCGCGGCCTGGTGGTGCCGGTGGTGCGCGACTGCGATGCCAAATCGCTGGCCGAGATCGAGAAGGCGATCGCCGCGTTCGGCCGCCGCGCCCGC
>JASHSE010000194.1 GCA_030036975.1 Xanthobacteraceae bacterium
GGCGCACAGTGCGCCGTGTCGCTCCTGAAAATCCGGCATTACTCGACGCAGCCGCCGATCGGCTGCTTGCAGGTGAAGCCGTTACCGCGACAGCGCTGCAATGCCGCTTCGGAGGTATTGCCCGAGGCCCAGCCGGCGCGGTTCACCGTGTGGCCGGTGGTGATGTAGACGCAGCCGTAATCCCAGGCGCCGGTGGATTTGCACGTCGCGCCGCCGGCATCGCGGCACGCCGCAACGGCGCTGTTTCGGGCATCTTCTTCGGTCGACCTGGTCCCGGAATAACCGATCGCCACGTGGACGCGGCCGTGCACGCGCCAGACCGAAGAGGCAATCGCGTTCCATTGCTTCTCCGCCGGCGGCGGGGGAGGAGGTGGCGGCGGCGGCGGTGCTGCGGCGTGCGAGCGCTCGACCTCGGCCAGTGCGCTCGCCGGCGGCGGCGAAGCGCTCGCTGCGTCGGCGATCTGCCTGACGTCGGGATTGCCGGAGGCGATCCGCGCCACGGCATCGGCGTCAAGTTTGTTGGCGATGCTGTAATCGATGACTGCGGAGTTTTTGTCGCCTTTGTGAAATTCGGCGAGCGCGCGGCTCACGTAAGCCACGATATTGCGCGGCGTGAGCTTGAGCGCCTCGGTGTAGTCGGCGATGGCGCGCTCGCTATTGCCCTGCTTCAAATAGGCGGCGGCGCGATAGACGTAAGCGTCGGCGCGGTTCTGCGGCGTTTCGCTTTCGTCCGGGATGATGGTGCTGCAGGCCGAAACGGCGACGGCAGGATCCTTGGACTGGCAGCCGTCCCAATCCTGCTGGCTTGCCGCGAATGCCGACGCTGCAGACAGCAACCCTAAGCTCAACGCGACAACGGCTCTGCCATTTTCCCCAACCATCGCCCCTGCCCAGTCATTCACCCACCGGCCCGACACTATCACCAAGGCCACTGCTGGTGAAGGCGCGCGCTGAGAATGCTGAGCTATTCACCGGCCGAAATGCCGCGCGGCGCTTCATTTACGTCAAGCTGCCCAGCGCACAGACCAGAAGCCATATCAGCACGACCGCCCAGCCGAACGAGAGGACGATTCCGAGCGAAGTGCTCGTCATCGGCCACAGCCGCGCAAGCCGCCGCAAGCGGAGCGGCACCGAGGACGCGCTCATGACACCTCACCGGGTACTTTTCCGCTTTGTGGGTGCAATCCTCCCGCAGGTTCAATCTGCAGGCTGAGACGCGCGTCACAGCCAATCTGCGCTGTGCATCAAAGCGATGAAGTGCAGATTACAATCCACAGAGAAACGCTGAAAAGACCATAAGGAAAAGACCGCAAGAATGGCTCCCCGGGCCGGATTCGAACCAGCGACCAACCGGTTAACAGCCGGTTGCTCTACCGCTGAGCTACCGGGGAACAGCGCCGCCCGGCCGCCGCGGGGCAGGGCGGGCGCGGAACGCGCATATAACAAAGGCGCTGCGGCTTTGAAAGCGTCTGCGGTGCGAAAAGTGCGGCGCAAGCTTGCCGCGGTTTGGCCGCAGGCTCGTTCCCGGCAAGTCGCCGCGCCATGATCGCAGCACGGAAAGACAGCTTCGCGCATAGGCGAGGACTTGGAGGCCACGCCCGGAATTGAACCGGGGTACACGGTTTTGCAGACCGTTGCGTAACCACTCCGCCACGTGGCCATCGCCGGTTATCATCGGCAGGGGCTCTATAATGGAACGCCCACCTTGCGGCAACGGTCGGGCCGAAAAGCCGCGTTCCACAGTTAAGCGTGGGCGGCCCCTGAGGGCAGCAGCGGCGCGCCGTAACCTCGCCGCTTTGGTCTGCTCGCTCCACCTGCCGCGCTTGCGTTTTACCGGACCGTGCCGCACAAGGCGGTGGCGCAAAATAGAGGGATGCTGCGCATGTTCGACAGCGCCACGGCGCGCCGCAATATGGTGGACGGTCAGGTGCGCACCGCCGACGTCACCAATCCGGACCTGATTGCCGCCTTGCTTGAGGTGCCGCGCGAGCGCTTCGTACCTGCCGGGCTCGAAGCGCAAGCCTATCTGGACGGCGAGATCGCGATCGCACCGGGCCGGGCGCTGCCGCGTCCGATGGTGCTCGCGCGGCTGCTCCAGGCCGCGCGCGTGTCCGAGCGTGACCACGTCCTCGATATTGGCTGCGGCCTCGGCTATTCGGCGGCGGTACTGGCACGGCTCGCCGGCTCGGTCGTCGCGCTCGAAGCGGATGCGTCCCTGGCACGGCAAACCAAAGCGGCGCTGGCCGCAAATGGCGCCGGCGACGTGATCGTGGTCAGCGGGCCGTTGGTCGAAGGCTGGCCCGCAGCCGCACCTTACGATCTCATCCTGCTCGACGGGGCGACCGAAATCGTGCCTGACGCGCTGGGCCGACAGCTCAAGCCGGGTGGCCGCCTCGTCTGCATGTTCGGCCGCAGCCCGATTGCCAAGGGCACGATCTTCCGGCTCGCCGAAGGGTGCCTGCTCGGCCGTGCCATCTTTGACGCCGCAGCGCCGCTGCTGCCCGGATTCACTGCGCTGCCGGCCTTCGTTTTCTAGCGCCAACCGGTCCTATTCCGAGCGTCGCTGCGCCGCGAACGGTATCACGCGCGGCCCCACCTGTGGCGCATATGCGCCAATGTCCGGAATTCTGTGGCGAGTACGCTTGCTGGGGTTCCGCCGCACGCCGGCGCCGCATAATGTCCGACGTTCGGCTCCGCTGCCGGGCAGCGGTGAGGGATGGTGCGTGGTCCAGTGCCGGTATGGGGGAGTTGTCGAGAGTCATGCGTTCGAGCCGGATGGGGGCGTTGATCCGGACAAGTGCCGGCTTGGCTCTGACCGGTGCCGCCTTGGCGTTTGCCATGACGGCGGCGCCCGCCGACACGCTTGAATGGGCGCTGGTGCAAGCCTACCAGAACAATCCCTCGCTCAACGCCCAGCGCGCCGCCTTGCGCGCCATGGACGAGAACGTGCCGCAGGCTCTGTCGGGCTATCGGCCGAAGCTGAGCATCACTGCCAACGGCGGTGAAAACTTCACCGATGTAACGAGCAGCAGCTTTAGTTCCAGCGGCGGCGTCAGCAGCGTTTCCAACGTCAATACGCCGTTCGTTTCCCGTGGTGTCGGCGCCGAAGCGACGCAGACGTTGTACAACGGCCTGCAGACGGCCAATCACGTGCGCCAGGCGGAAAGCCAGGTCATGGGCGC
>JASHSE010000003.1 GCA_030036975.1 Xanthobacteraceae bacterium
CCTGGCGACCACCGACGGCAGGCCCGATCCGGTGCCGCTCAAAATAACTGGCGGCGTCGCGCCGGTGACAATTTTCATCAACGGCGTTCCGGATGTGCCGCAGCAACGCGGCAGCGCGTTTTTCACGCCGGACGGCCCCGGCTTTTCGCGGGTGACGGTGATCGACAGCACGGGCGCCGCTGACAGCGTCGTCGTGCGGATCGCCGACGGCGCCTCGGCCAACGCTGTGGCGTGGGCCTCCCACAGCGAGGGGCGATGAAGGCGGTGGAACGCCGCTGCGTCAGACAATCCTTTCCCGGCACCCTCGTTGTCACTATTGTGCGCGGGCATGTCTGACTGCGGACAAATTTTTGTCATCGCCACGAGCAAAGGCCGCGGCAGTTCAGCCTTTCAGCGGCGCCGCGGTGGACACCGTGAAGCCGCTCGATGAGGTGCCGCAGCCGCGGCGGCCGGCTCCGCTTTCCGGTCGCGACCTGCCGGTCAATCTGCTGCAATGGTGTGTTGCGCTGGCGCGGCCTTCGCGTGCGCCGATCCCGCCGTTCCCGAAAAGCGCCACCGCCGGCATCGCCATCATGTTGGGCGCGGTGGTTGCCGCGATGTTTCTGCTTGATGTTCCTGCTGTCGCCTGGGCGCGCCATCTGCCGCGCGGCGTGGTCGACGCCTTCGAGCAAATAACCAATGCCGGCCTTTCCGGGTGGTATCTGATTCCATCCGGCGTCATCGTTCTGTTGCTGGCGGCGCTGGCCTCGCCAGCCTCGCCGCGCTTGACATGGGGGGTGCTGACGGCACTCGCCGCCCGTTGCGGCTTTTTCTTCCTGGCGATCGCTGTACCCGGCCTTGTCACCACGTTCTTAAAGCATGTGTTGGGCCGCGCACGGCCTTACGTGGAAGCGGCGGGCCATCCCTTCACCTTCATCGGGCTCAGTTTGGATTCGAACTACGCGAGCCTGCCGTCCGGTCACGGTACGACCGCCGCCTCGCTCGCGGTCGCGATCGGTGCGCTGTTCCCGCGCACGCGCTGGATCATGTGGCTTTACGCGCTGACCATTATGTTCAGCCGGATCGTGCTGATGGCGCATCATGTAAGCGATGTGCTTGCCGGCGCCTTGGTCGGCACGCTGTTTGCGGCCATGGTGCGCCGCTGGTTTGCGGCGCGGCGCCTGGTGTTTTCGCCGCACGACTTTGCGCCTTATCCGGGTCCCTCGCTGCGGCGGATCGGCGCCGCGCTGAGGCGCATCTTCAGTTCATAGCGGCCGCCAGCGCCGCAAAGCCGCGCTCGAGATCAGCCAGCAAATCTTCGACGGCTTCCAGCCCGATGTGGAAGCGCACCGTCGGCCCGCCCGGCTGCCAGCGCGTTGCGGTGCGCAGCGGCGCACAGTCGAACGGGATCGCCAGGCTCTCGTAGCCGCCCCATGAGGGGCCGATGCCGAACAGTTCGAGCGTGTCGAGGAACGCATAGACCGCCTGCTGCGGCACCGGCTTGAGCACCATGCTGAACAGCCCGCTGGCGCCGGTGAAATCGCGTTTCCAGATGGCGTGGCCGGGATGGCTTGGCAATGCTGGATGCAGTAGGCGCAAGACTTCCGGCCGTTGCTCGAGCCAGCGCGCCACCGCGAGCCCCGAGCGGTAATGCCGTTCGAGCCGTACCGAAAGCGTGCGCAACCCGCGCAATCCGAGATAGACGTCGTCGGGACCTTCACACAGACCGGTGTAGCCCACCATATTTTTCAGCGCCGTAACGGTCGCTGCGTTCGCCGACACCGTGCCGAGCATGACGTCGGAATGGCCGCCGATATATTTGGTGCCGGCCTGGATCACGAGATCGACGCCGTGGTCGAGCGGGCGGAAATAGAGCGGCGTCGCCCAAGTGTTGTCCATCAGCACCAGCGCGCCTTTGTCGTGCGCCGCTCGCGTAATCGCCGCCACGTCCTGCATCTCGAAGCTGAGTGAGCCGGGCACTTCCAGATAAATCGCCCGCGTATTGTCGCGAAACTGCGCGGCGGTCGCGGCGCCGGCGAGCGGGTCGTAATAGGTGGTCGTGATGCCGAGCCGGCTTAGGATTTGCTCGCAGAACTGCCGCGTCGGCCCGTAGGCGCTGTCGGTCACCAGCACATGGTCTCCGGCACGCAGCACCGCGAGCAGCGCGGTCGAGATCGCCGCGAGCCCCGAAGGCAACAGCGCCACGCCGGCGCAGCCGGGACCCTCGAGCTCGGCGAGCGCGCTTTCCAGCGCTTCCGTGGTCGGCGTGCCGCGCCGGCCATACTGGTAGCGGGCACGGTGCGCGACGTAATCCTCGGCGCTCGGATAGAGCACGGTCGAGGCGTGGTAAACCGGCGGATTGACGAAGCCATAGTAGGACTTCGGGTCTCGCCCGGCCGTCACCAGCTTGGTGTCGCTGCGCCGCGTTTGCGCGGGCTTGCCGTCGCCTTTGTCGTTCATGCGAGCTCTCTCTCCCGTCCCGGTGTCGCTTGTCCAGACGGCTCTCGTCAACCCCTTGACCTTAAAGCG
>JASHSE010000195.1 GCA_030036975.1 Xanthobacteraceae bacterium
CTGCCCAGGGGCACGCCCTTGGTGCAGTGCCTGCCGGTGAAACGTGAAACCTGGACGGCGCGTTGCGAGGCGCTGTCGTCCGAAGCGATGGAGCGGTTCAGCGATACCAACGATTCCCTGCGCCAGGAAACCGCCGTGTACCGTCGCAATTTCCGAGCAGCGAAGCGGTAACAAACGGAACAACACCAAGATGAAAAAGCCGGTCGCTGCAATAACGATGGTCTCTAATGAGACGGTGTTTCTTCCGATATGATTCAATTACTACGGATCAAAGCTGGGTCACAAAACCTCTTTGCAGTCGATGGAGTTCGAATGATATGTCCATTTGTATAAGCAGGATAATAAATTTGATCTCTAGAAAAACGGGACTGCCGCCGCAGCTTTAAGCAACAGATTCTCGATCTGTTTCGGGAGGCGATTTGAATGATCGTGCTCGTCAGCGCCACACGCCATTCCTCCGAGCAATTCTACCGCCGCAGTCTACTTGGCATGTGCGTGCAGGAATACATGCGGCTCGGTTATCCGATAAAACCGTGCATCGCCTTCGACAACCGTCGCGGCTTGCCAGCCGTCTACAACGCCGCGATAGATGAGGTGCAGGCCGACGACATCATCGTCTTCGTACACGACGATGTCATGATCCTCGACCATTTTTGGCCAGAGCGCGTACTGTCAGGTTTTAGGCAGTTCGATCTGCTGGGTCTGGCCGGCAACGTCCAGCGCGCGCCACGGCAACAGAGCTGGTGCATCATCGATGGAGGCCAGCTGGATCATCCGCAGAATTTAAGCGGCAGCGTGGCCCACGGTACGGCGTTTCCATTCGTCATATACGCCTTTGGTCCACCGTTGCGACAATGCAGGCTGTTGGATGGCGTGTTCTTGGCCATCAAGAAAGCGACGCTGTCACAGTCCGGCTTAAGCTTCGACGAACGATTCGATTTCCACTGTTACGACATGGATTTTTGTCGCCAGGCAGAGCAACGCGGCTTGACCATGGGGACCATCCCACTCGCCATCATGCATGCCAGCGTCGGCGGTGCATTCGGCAGCGCATCGTGGCGAGAGAATTGGAAGCGCTATCTTGATAAGTGGCGAGAAACTGATGCTGTGTCGGGCAAAACAGTTCCCGCGACGTCAGATTTAGATACCAGCAAATTGTATTCGACTGCAATTTCTCCGATAATGGCGCAGCACGCCCCGAACCGAAATGCGCTGTGTCCGTGCGGGTCGGGCAAACGATTTAAACACTGCCATGGCCGCTTTGCGCCGCCCGCTTCCAGCTGATTGTGGTCGCTGATGGCTTGCTTGATGCCTTACCCTCTATCGCTTCGTTCCCAACAAAAACTCCGCGCCGGCGCTCGGTTTTAGCCAGAATCGGCCGCGCGGCGCTTTCACCAGCGAGGACAGCGCGTAGGTGTAGTGCTTGGGATCGCCGCGCGCGGCGGTGCGGAAGCAGTCGTAGCCCGCCGCGAAATCGCCGAGCGCCAACAGGCAATGACCGAGACTGATCCAGGCGCCCCAATGCGCCGGCCGTGCCATCAGGTATTGCCGAAGACAGGCTGCGGCCGGCTCGTTCTCGTGCAGCTCCTGGTGGGTCTTGCCGAGGCCGAACAGCGCATCAGGAAATCCGGGATAGAGCGCGATCAGTCGGTTAAACACCGTTTTGGCCTCGGCATGGTTGCGACGCTCGAGCAGCAAAAAGCCGAGCTGCGCGTGCAGCGCTGATGCCATCGGCGCGGCGTCGACGCCGCGCTTGAGCGTTTCGGCGGCCTCATCGTAGCGCTTGAGCGAAATCAGAAGCTGGGCAAATTCTGCGAACGCCGGCGGATACGGCGGAGTTCGCTTGACGGCGCGGCGCAGCCGCGACGCCGCGTCGTCGGCTCGGCCGGCAAGCCGCAGAGAGAGCGCAAGCTCGGTGTCGAGCTCGGCGTCGTGGCTTACGCGCGCCGCCGGCTCCAACAGTGCGATCGCGTCGGCCGCCCTGCCCTGCAGGCGCACCGCGCGGCCGGCGATCTTCAACGCCGCAACGTGGCGCGGATCGGCCCTGAGCACTTCGCCCGCCAAGCGCTCGGCGTCGCCGGGGCGCTGGGCGTTGAGCGCCATGACAGCCTGCTGCAGCAGGCCGTCAAATCGGCCCGGTATTGGGGTCGTCGCTTGCGGCGGATGCGCGGGTCGCTTGGTCATGCGGTTTGATGCCCCACCTGCCGTCCGCGGATCGCGGGATTGATCGTCAATCGCGGCCTGCAGTAAGTTGACGGCTTCATTGCGAGGGTGAGCTCCATGGCCGGCGCCGATGACTTTAGATCCGAGGAACGGGGCGGGGCCGGCGACATACGCGACATGGGATTGTTTCAAATCTTCACGATTGCTGTCCAGATCAGGCGCATGGGAATTGTGCACATGCTGCTTCAGGCTCATGACGGGAATGTAGCCAGCGGCCCATTCGTCGGCATGAAAGTGCTGCCGGAGGTAATCTGGGGCGATGGCAACTTGCCGCCGATGCTGCTCGGTTGCTATGAGGCAGAACTGCACCCGGCCATCGTGCAGGCGGTTGCCCGAAATCCAGCCGTCGTCGTCAATATTGGTGCTGCCGAGGGATATTATGCGGTCGGACTGGCCCGGCTGCTGCCGCAGGCGCGTGTGTTCGCATTCGAAAGTAACCAGAAAGGCCAGGACATCTGCCGCCGCGCCGCGGCGGCAAACCGGCTCGGCAATCGACTAACCGTCGCCGGCACATGCGAGATTGACTCGTTGCGTCGGGTCTTGCCGCAAACCGGGCGGCCGCTTCTTATCGCGGATTGCGAAGGCGCCGAGGTTGAGCTTCTTCATCCTGCTCGGGTGCCTGAGACGCTCCATTGCGACATGATAATCGAGTGCCATGACTTCGCGAAACCAAATGCCACTCAGATTCTGAGAAAGCGGTTTTCCGAGAGTCACGACGTCGTGGACATTCTTGAGGGGCCGCGCGATCCCAGCCAGTTCGCGAGCATGCGGAACTGGCAATCGATCGATCGCTGGCTTGCAATCAACGAGCAGCGCCCCGTGGCGATGAACTGGCTGGCGTGCTGGGCACGTTGACCGTCGCGGCGATCTCACTTCG
>JASHSE010000196.1 GCA_030036975.1 Xanthobacteraceae bacterium
GGGAGGGGTTCGCCCTGGGCGAATATCTGCCCCACCCCAGCCAACGATCCGAGCAGCGGCTTGAGCGGCGGCTGCACCTCAAGGACGACGCGCGCACCCCGCGCCGCCACCATCGGCACATAGCGGCAGAACTGAATCGTGTCGCCGAGCCCTTGCTCGGCATGGAGCAGAATGGTCTTGCCGGCGAGATCGGCGTCGCCCGTCCAGAGCGGCTGCGCAAAATTCCGCGGCGGCAGGGCTGGCGTTTTCCAGCGCCACTCGTAGGCGCGCCAGCCGCGCTCAAAATCGCCGCAGACCAGACGCGCCAAGCCCTCGTTCCAATGCGCGGTCGCGTGATCGGGCCGCAGCGTCAGCGCCTTGGCGTAGCTCGCCAAGGCCTCGTCGTGGCGGTTCAATTGATAGAGCGCATTGCCGCGGTTGCAGTGCGCCTCGACGTAATCGGGCTTGAGCGCGAGCACGCGGTCATAGCTCGCGACCGCCTCAGCCAATCGATTGAGCGCATGCAGCGCCGTTGCCCGGTTGTTCAGCGCTTCGACAGACTCGACGCCGTCGGCCTGAAGCGCAAGCGCCCGGTCATAGGTGGCGAGCGCCTCACCATAGCGTTTCAGCTCGCACAAAACATTGCCGCGGTTATAAATCGCGTCCACGAAGTCGGGCCGCGATGCCAGAGCCAGATCATAGCTTGCGAGCGCCTCCTCGCGGCGTCCCAAATGGCGGAGCAGGTTGCCCCGGTTATATGCCGCCTCGGCGTTGTCCGGTCGCAGCGCCAGCACCCGCTCGTAACTCGCCAGCGCTTCCTCGTCGCGGCGCAAAGTGCGAAGCACGACGGCGCGGTTGTTGAGCGCCTCGTAGTAGTCCGGCCGCAGCGCCAGCGCTCGATCGAAACTCGCCAGCGCTTCCTCCAGGCGGTTCACGGCGCGGAGCGCGAGCGCGCGGCAGTGCAGGGCCTCGACAAAGTCGGGCCGTAGTGCCAGCGCCCGCTCGGCACTCTTAAGCGCCGCTTCGAATTTCCCTGCCTTCCAGAGCGCCAGAGCGTCGCTGAAAGCGGCCTCGGCCGAGCTCAAATGCGTCGCCGCGACCGGGAACTTTTCGCCGAGCGTCAGGCGCACTTCGGCGATGACGCCGTCCCAGTCGCCGGGCCGCGTTTGGCGAAACAGCCGGGCGGTCGGATACCAGGGGCTATCGGTGCGGTCGAGTAGCCAGCGCCAATCGGCTACGCAAGGCAGCAGAATGAGCACCGGCTTGCCCATTGCCCCGGCCAGATGGGCGACCGCCGTGTCGACCGAGATCACGAGGTCGAGTTCAGCAATGGCGGCGGCGGTGTCGGCAAAATCGGTAAACTCTTCGCCAAGACGCAGGATCTCACCATGGGCGCCGAGCAGCTCGCGGTCTTGCGCGCTCACTTCCTTCTGCAGACTGATCAAGTTGATGCCTGACGCAGCAAGCGCCAGCAGGGACTCAAGACCGATCGATCGGTTGCGGTCATTGCCGTGCCTGGCGTACCCGGCCCACGCGATGCCAACGCGCGGTCGCGTTGAGCGACCGAGCCGCGGCGCCCATGCCGCCGCGCGCTCCGGCGGTGCCGCGATATAGGGAATCGATGCCGGCACCGTCTCGAGCCGCGTGTCGAACGCGAGCGGCAGGCTCAGCAGCGGACAGTGCAGATCGAAATCGGGGAGCCGTTCGCCCCGGGCGCAGACCTGCCCAATGCCGGACCGGAGCAATGGCTTGAGCGGCGGCTGCACTTCAAGGACGACGCGCGCGCTCCGCGCCGCCACCATTGGCACATAGCGGCAGAACTGCAACGTGTCGCCGAGCCCTTGCTCGGCATGGAGCAGAATGGTCTTGCCGGCGAGGTCGACGTCGCCCCGCCAGAGCGGTTGCGAAAAATTCCGCGGCGTCATGATTGGCGTGCTTACCTTCCAGCGCCACTCGTATTCGGAAAAGCCGCGCGCGAAATCGCCCAGGGCCAGATAGACGAAGCTTTGCCCGCAATGCGCCTCGGCGTAATTCGGCCGCAACGCCAGCGCGCGGGCATAGCTTGCCAGCGCCGCCTGATGCCGGCCGAGGTCGCGCAGCGCATTGCCGCGATTGTGCAGCGCCTCCAGGTAGTCTGGCCGCACAGCGAGCGCGCGGTCGCAGCTCACAACCGCCTCCTCGAACCGATTGAGCGAGTGGAGCGCGGTCGCGCGGTTATTCAGCGACTCAACGGAATCGGGGCGGAGCGCGAGCGCCCGGTCATAGCTGACGAGCGCCTCCTCGTGGCGGCCCATGCTGTGCAGCGCATTACCGCGGCGATTGAGCGCCTCAAGCTCGTCCGGCTGATGCAACAGCGCCAAGTCGGCCGCCGCTAACGCCTCCTCGTAGCGGCCGATGGCTTGCAACGTAGCGGCGCGGCAGTTGTGTGCGTAGCCGTAGCCGGGATGCAGCGCGAGCGCCTTATTGCAGCTCGCCAGAGCTTCATCGAACCGACCCAAGGCGTTCAATGCCAGGGCGTAGTTGCAAAGGGCTGTTGCCGAGCCCGCGTTGATGGCAAGCGCGCGGCCGATGAGCCGGCACGCCTCCTCATGCCGGCCTTGCTGTGCCGCCACTACTCCCAACAGATGAAGCGCGTCGAATTGTGCCGGTGCGGCGCTCAGCACGGACTCATAAAGCCGAGCAGCCTCGGCGAGCTGACCGGCCTGATGCGCGGCGAGCCCACGATGCAGCGCGTCTTGCGGCTCCGTCGGGGCGATGAAGGAGCTTGACACGAGTTTGCCTCAGAACGGACCCTGCACTGCAAATCAACTATAAGTCATCGGCGCTGCCATGTCATCCGCGTCGGCCGCGAGCGGATAGGCCACCGTCCACGCGCCGACTCTCCTCCAGTTCGGAAAGGGTGCTTCAATCAACGCACCGTGGCGCCGCTGCGCGCAATCGCTACGTCGCTTTCCCGATAAACGGGGCGGATATATGCCTGCATCGGCACTGCGCGTGGTGCTACATCTTCTTCATGTGTTCCATCGGCATGGATGGGTCATCCGATGCCGTGATGTTGAAGTGGATTGGCACGTCGTTGTTGATTGTGACTAAGACCCGGTAGTGGCCCGCGGGCATCGTAACGTTGTTGCCGTAGCTCGTGGATGAAGGCCCTTTTCCGATCGCCTGCGTGACGACAACCGGAACTTCGACCAGCGCACCGGCGGGACGGCCTTTGTCGTCGTTGGGCCCGAACTTGATGACCACTCTGGCGCGGGTCATCACCTTGCCGGTATGCCTGTTGAGCAACTGTACGATGAGGCTATGATTGGGGTGCGAGGCTGCGTCCGGCATGACCGGAGCCGCACCGCCCTCTATCTCCATTCCCTCCGTGATATGCTTGGCCGCCACGTCCTCCTGGCTGAAGAACGGCTGCGCTCCCAGTAGATGAAGTTGGACGTGCTCGGCTCCGACGTTTCTGCTGACCGTCACGCTGGCGGCATGTGCCGAAGGCGCGAATGCGACTGCAAACATCAAGGCAACAACTGGCGACCAGTCTCGATACGCGCGCATGCAGTTCTCCCTTGCTGCAACCTTCCCGAACCCATATCGGAGTACATAATATCATTTCCCGGGACGCACAACCCGACAGCGTCCCCGCGCGCCCTTGACACCTTGATTTGTTCGGAAAGACTTGCCGTTGCGATCAACGGCGGACCGCGACGCAATACGATCCGAGCCCATCACGCGGAAGCCGTATCAGTTTGGCGCAGGGAGAGCCTTACGGATGACCCGTGTCACAGCATTGCCCGAGGTGATGAAGCGGGCGGTTGCGGCCTATCAGCGCGGACGGTTAGGTGAAGCCGATGATCTGGCGCGTGCGATCCTCAGTGTTAAGGCCGATTATTTTGATGCCCTTCACCTCCTCGCAGTGATTAGCACGCAGCAACGACGGTTCGGCGAGGCGCTGGCGAGCTACGACCGCGCCCTTGCGCTGCGGCCCGATCATGCCGAGGCGCTTTGCAACCGCGGTGCGACGCTGCATGAACTGCAGCGCTTTGACGAGGCGCTGGCGAGCTACGACCGCGCGCTGGCGCTGCGGCCCGATTATAGCGGGGCGGTGCTCTACAACCGCGGCAATGCGCTAAGGCAACTCAAGCGCTTTGACGAGGCGCTGGCGAGCTACGACCGGGCGCTGGCGTTGCAGCCCGATCATGCCGAGGCGCTCTGCAACCGCGGCATTACGCTGCATGAACTCAAGCGCTTCGACGAGGCGCTGGCAAGTTACGATCGCGCCCTGGCGCTGCGGCCGGATCATGCCGGGGCGCTCTACAACCGCGGCAA
>JASHSE010000197.1 GCA_030036975.1 Xanthobacteraceae bacterium
CGGTCGGCAACGCCGCGCAGCTCGAATGCGCCGTCGTTGAGCGGAATCTGGATCGCGCCTTTGATTTCGGCGGCGATCGCCGCGATGCCAGCGCGGCGTTCGCGCTCCCAACGCGCGAACCAATGGGCGATGCGCTCAAAGCGCGGCCACCAGAACGCGCGCGCTTCGGGAAAATCTTCGAGCGTGACGAAATACGCGCGGCCGAGCGCGATCAGCTCGCGCGCCGGATCGGCCGGCAGCTCTTTGGCAAATTTGCCGGTGAACGCGGCGATGGCGGTGTGCACGAACGTGCCGCGTTCGGCGGCGCCCGGATCGGCGTCGACCGGATCGACCGGGCGCAGGCGCAGAATGTGCTTGGCGTAGATCGTGTACGGATCGCGCAGCCAGTGCTCAATGTCGGTGACCGAAAGCCCTTTGGGCCGCGCCGCGCGCGGCGGCTTTGGCGCCGGTTGCGGCGCCGGTGCGATTTTTTCCGGCCGGTCGAGCGCGCGCGCCCAATGCAGATAGACGTCGCCGCGGGCGACGACGTTCTGCCAGCGTTCGCCCGCGACGGCGGCGAGACGCTGCACGAAGCGCGACGGATTGGTCGGCGCGCCGGCGATTTTCGCCGCGCGCGTGACAAAGACTTCGCGGGCGCCGAGGAGCTGGGCGAAATCGTGCGCCGACAGCCCGACGCGGCGCTCCGGCAGATCGAGACCGAGCGATAGCCGCATCGGCCGGCTCAGCCAGGCGTCGCTCTGGCTGTCCGGCGGCCAAGTGCCTTCGACCAGGCCGCCGAGCACGACGCGATCGCTGGCGGTAAGGCGCGCTTCGAGCGGGCCGAGAATGCGCACGCGCAAGCCGGGCGTGGCGGGCCGGCGCACCACGCGGCCGGCCAGCGCCGCGGCAAACAGTTCGGCGTAGTCGCGCGGCTCGACCGACAGGCCGGCGGCGGCGGGACTGGTCGCGAGCTCATCGAGCGCGGCGGCGAGTTTTATTCCATCCGGGCCGGCGAACGTCGCCGCGCCGCCGGCGTCGCGCGATAACGCTTCGATCACATCGCGATGGCGCGCGGCGAATTCGGAAAGCGCTTGCGGCCTTGCGATGTTTTCGAGCGGCGCCAGCGCGGCGCCAAGCGTCTCGACAAGTTTCAGCGCAGCGTCAAGCTGATCGCTTCTCAGATGCGCGCGCGGATCGGACGGATGCAGTTTCTCAGGATCGAACGCCGTGAGCGCGCGCATCAGCCCAGCGCTGCCGGCGCGCGGCCGCGGGCCGCGCAGCACCGCGCGTTCGAGCGCGGCGATTGCTTTGTCTCTGTTCGGCGTGCCGAGCCGGCACAGCGGATGTTTGAGCAGCGCCAGCAGCGTCACCGGCGCGAGGCCGCCGAGCGCCGCTTCGGCGGCGAGCCGGGCAAAAATGCCGGCCGGGGTGTCGGCGAGCGCGTCGCCGCCGGAATCTTCCGCCGCAACGTCCCAGCGGTCGAGCGCGGCCAGCACGCGGCGGCCGAGCGCGCGGTCGGGCGTCACCAAAGCCGCGGTCTTGCGCTCCGCCACCGCCTCGCGCAGCGCCACCGCGATGGCGAGCGCTTCCTCCTCCGCAGTGGCGGCCTCGATCGCCGTGACCGTTTCGAGCGCGGATTGCGCATGCGCGGCAAAATCCGCATCGGCCGCGGTTTGGCGCCAGCGGTCGGTGGCGGCCGCGGGGCGCAGCGCCTCGGAGACCAAACGCTCGCGGCCACAAGGCCGCGCCAAATCTTCCACCGCATCGCGGCCGATGCCGATGCGCGCCAGCAGCGCGTGGAGCGCGAATTGCGGATGCCCGGGCGCCGGCGCAATGCCGTTGGCTTCATCGCCGGCAATCAGGCGCCAGGAGTCCGCGTCGAGCTCTGTGTCGAGCCCCGGCAGCACCACGGCGCCGTGCGGCAGGCGCGCGATGGTGGCGATCAGTTCGGCGGTCGAGGGGATCGAGCCGGTGGAGCCGGCGGCGATCACCGGCGCATCTGTGTTGCGGGCGAGCCGCGCCGCCTCGGCCTTGATCAGCTTGTCGCGCCGTTCGGCCGCCTCGATACAATCGCGCTCGTCGAGGATTTTCGGCCATTGTTCGCGCGCGATGCGCAAAAACTCCAGCGTCAGCCGCCAGTAATCATCGAACTCTTCCGGCACCAGATCGTCGAGCCGAGCCCAGGACACGCCGCGCATGGTCATGTCGTCGATCAGGCGGGCAAGATCGTCGGCGAGCGCGCAGGCCGCGGCCGGGGTCTGCGCCACCAGCGGCACGCCGGCGCCGCCGCGCAGCGCCGCCGTGGCGGCGAATTTGCCGACCAACTGCGTCAGCAGCAGGCGGCGTTCCAGCGGGCCGAGCGCCTCGCGCAGCGCCAGCGCCTCGCTCGCCAGCTCGCCCGACGCCGCTTCGGCGAACGCGATCTCGTCCTCGTCGATGTCGCCGATCGGCACGATGCGCGGCAGCATCGCGGCGTCGCCCGGCCAAACGTCGAGGAACGCGTCGCGCGCCAGCCGGCACGCCCGCCGCGTCGGCAGAAACAACGTGACGCGCGCCAGCTTAAGCGGATCGCGCATGGCGGCGAAGCCGAAAAACTTGCCGCTCGCCAAAGCCTCGATCAGCGTCGGCAAAAACGGCACCGACGGCGGTATGGTGAAGACGCGTGGAGTCATCGTTGATTTTGGGGTCCTCGATTGGCGAGGACTACGCCGCCGATGACTAGCAGATTCGACGAGGCGCGGGCGAGGGTCAAAACGCGCGGCAC
>JASHSE010000024.1 GCA_030036975.1 Xanthobacteraceae bacterium
CGAAGCGGACGCGGGCTCCGCACCGGCGCCCGCTATCGCCAGAGCCGCGTCATGAAGTTCGGCGCGGTGGCGCCCAAGGAAGCGCTCGGCGCGACCGCCGTCCACACCATCCGCCAGGGCGCGCTGGTGCTCAAGAAAGGCACGCTGATCGGCGCCGCTGAGGTTGCCGCCCTCGAGGCCGCCGGCATCAAGGATGTTGTGGTGGCGCGGCTCGAACCGGGCGACGTGTCGGAAGACGAGGCTGCCGCCGAAATCGCCAACGCGGTCGCCGGTGCGGGCGTCCATGTCGATCGCGCCTTTACCGGCCGCGCCAATCTGTTCGCGCAGAACGCCGGCGTGCTGGTGGTCGACAAGGACAGCGTCGACCGGCTCAACCGCGTCCACGAGGCGATCACCTTCGCCACGCTCCCCGCCTATAAGCCTGTAGTCGCCGGCGAAATGATTGCGACGGTGAAGATCATCCCGTTCGCGGTCGACAAGGCGGCGCGCGACGCGGCGCTCGCCGGCGTGCAAAAACCGCTGCTGCGCATCGCACCGTATCGCGTACACAAGGTCGGCGTCGTCTCGACGATCCTGCCGGGCCTCTCCCCGAAGGTGATCGACAAGACGCTGAAAATCACGACCGAGCGGTTGGCGCCGGCCGGCGCCGCCATCGTCGCCGAGCGGCGCGTGCCGCACGAGCGCGCCGCGCTCGCCCGCGCCCTCGATGAGGTGCTCAAGGACGGCGCCGAACTTGCCATCGTGTTCGGCGCCTCGGCGATCGCCGACCGCCGCGACGTGATTCCGGCCGCCGTGGAATCGATCGGCGGCCGCGTCGCGCATTTCGGCATGCCGGTCGATCCCGGCAATCTGCTGATGATCGGCGACGCCGCCGGCCATCCGGTGCTCGGCGCGCCGGGCTGCGCCCGCAGCCCCAAGGAAAACGGTTTTGACTGGGTGCTGATGCGGCTTCTGGCCGGCCTGCCGGTCGGCCGTGAGGACATCACCGGGTTCGGCGTCGGCGGCCTCTTGATGGAAATCGTGACGCGGCCGCAGCCACGCGATGAGCCGGCCAAGGCCGGCCGCGCCCTCGCCGCCATCGTGCTCGCCGCCGGCCGCTCGAGCCGCATGGGTGGGCCGAACAAGCTTTTGGAAAAAATCAACGGCCGGGCGCTGGTGCGTATCGTCGCCGAGGCGGCGCTTGCCTCGAAGGCACGGCCGGTCATCGTCGTGACCGGCCACCAGCGCGAACGGGTCGAAGCGGCGCTCGCCGGCCTGCCAGCGCGGTTCGTCCACAATCCGGGCTTTGCCGACGGTCTCGGCACCTCGCTGAAAGCAGGCATCGCCGCGGTGCCGCCGCAAGCCGACGGAGCCATCGTCTGCCTTGGCGACATGCCGCAGGTCGACGCCGCACTGATCGATCGCCTGATCGCCGCGTTCGATCCTGACAAGGGCGCACTCGCGGTGGTGCCGACCATCGCGGGCAAGCGCGGCAATCCGGTGGTGTGGTCGCGCCGCTTCTTCGCCGACCTGATGGCGGTGGAAGGCGACGTCGGTGCGCGCCATCTGATCGGCCGCTACGCCGAGGCCGTGACCGAGGTGCCGCTGACCGGCACGGCGGCGCTCACCGACATCGACACGCCGGAAGCGCTTAAGGCCGTCAAGGCGGAGTTGGAAAAGACGTAGCGCCTTTTCCTTCGCTTCACTGCGATTCGCTGCCGCAGAGCGGCCAAATTCACCGACTGGAAACCGTTGCGCGCTAGCGTCTTCCCCATTCCCGGAGGAGGGCTTTTCATGGCGCGTTCACTAACGCATGGCGCACGTGCGATCGCGGCGGCAGCGCTGCTGGCGGCGATGACCGGCGCGGCCGCCGCGGCCGGCGCATTCGCCGTCGGCACCTGCGGCGCCTATGGCTACGGCTTCGATTTCCGCATCGCGGCCGACGCCCGCGCGGCGGCGCTGAAAAAGTGCACCGGCAGCGCCTGCAAGATCGTCGGCGTCATGCGCCGCGGCTGCGCCGCCATGGCGATCGACGCCAAAAATCCGTGCGGCTCCTACGGCTGGGCCATCGATTCGCATCTCGGCAAGGCCGAGAACGCCTCGATGCGCCGCTGCTATCAATTCGGCGGCCGCAACTGCGTGGTGCGCGCCTGGGCCTGCGACGAAAAGGGCTGATTATGGCTCGATCTCTCCGCTCATTCCCGCGAAAGCGGGAATCCATGACTGGGTCCCCGCCTTCGCGGGGACGAGCGGCATCTGAAATCGGTCATCGCGTGCCGGCGATCTGCTTGAGCACCGGCGCCCAGGTCTTCTGCTCGTTCTGAATGAACGCGAGCGTTTGCTGAGGCGACATCGCCACCCCCTCGCCGCCCAATTGCGCCAGCCGCTCGCGCACGTCCGCGGCGCCGGTCACTTTGAGCAGATCGGCATTGGCCTTTTGCACGATGGCGTCCGGCGTTCCGGCGGGCGCGACCAGCACCTGCCAGCCCACTGCGGCAAAGCCGGGCAGCGTTTCGGCAACGGTCGGCACGTCAGGAAAATTGGCAAGGCGCCGGCGCGAAGCCACTGCGAGCGGGCGGGCGTTGCCGGCGGCGACCGCGCCGGCGATCCCCGGATAGGAATCGAGCGCGAGCGCGATGCGCCCGCCCATCATGTCGTTGAGCACCGCCGTGGTGCCGCCCGAATAGGGCACCATTAGAAGCTTGATGCCGGCGCGGCTTTGCAAAAGCTCGCCGGTGAGATGGGTAAGCCGCCCCACGCCGTTGGCGCCGTAAGCGAGCTTGCCGGGTTCCTTCTTGGCAAGCGCGATCAACTCGGGCAGCGTTTTGACGCCGACCCAAGGCGCTGCGGTAATGAACAGCGGCGCGCCGTTGAGATAGCCGATCGGCGTAAAATCGCGCGGCACTTCGATAGGCAGATTGTCGGCCTTGCCGGGCAGCGCCACGAAAGCCGACAGCGCCGGCATGAACAAGGTGTAGCCGTCCGGCGTAGCGGTGGCAGCCGCGTGTGCCGCAATGGCGCCGCCGGCACCCGGCTGATTGACCACCACCGCCTGCACGCCCCACACCTTGCTCAGGCGCTCGGCAATGATGCGCATGGCGACGTCGATGGAGCTGCCCGGCGCGGAATCGGAGATCAGCCGCACCGGATGCGTCGGATAGTTTTGCGCCCGTGCTGTCGCGCCGGCGGGACAGATCGACAGCAGAAGCCATACCAGGAGAACGCGGCGGCGACGTGGATTCATAGCTTTCTCTTGTGGCGACGGCATCATCTGCCGAAAACCAGTCAACCCTTGCCGACCCTGTTTTCAATCCGTCGATCGGGCACCAGCCACATCAGTGCCACCACAACGTAAATCGCGACCGATAGCCACGGATAAACGAATGCGAGCCCAATCGCCACAGCATAAAGCACCGGCGAGAGCTTGCCCTTGAGATCGCGGCCGAGTGCCTCGGCAAGCACGGAATGGCGACCGTGCCGATGCAGGATGGCCTGTTGCAGCAGGTAATAGGCGATGGCTGGCATGAAAAGCGCCACGCCGTACGCGGCGACCGGCACCGGTTCCGGCAAATTTTGGCCGAGCCAGGCCGTCGCCGCGGGCACCAGTGACAGCCAGAACAACAGGTGCGAATTGGCCCACAGAATGAGGCCATCGACGCGCGAGACGGTATGCAAAAGATGGTGATGGTTGTTCCAGTAGATCGCCAGATAAATGAAGCTCATCACGTATGTGAAAAAACTCGGCGCTACGGCGGCAAGCGCGCGCCAATCGGCGCCATGCGGTATCCGCAGCTCGAGCACCATGATGGTGATCAGGATGGCGATCACGCCATCGCTGAACGCAGCCAAGCGGTCCTTGCCCATAGCGGGTCCCGCGTCTCGGACATCAAACCGTACGCGTGTCACCAGGCTCCGGAAAGAGCAAGCGTCAGCAGACGCTGTTTCGGCAAGCGCTATTGAAACGGCGAGACAGCAACGACCTACTTCCCGATCGCCTCCGCGACCGCGCGGCGGGCGAGCACGCCGACCAGATGCGCGCGGTATTCGGCGCTGCCGTGAATGTCGCTGTTCATGCCGTCGGCCGGAATGCTCATGTCTTCCAGCGATTTAGGAGAAAATCGCGTCTTCAGCGCCTCTTCGAACGACGGCACCCGGAACACGCCGTTGGCGCCAGCGCCGGTGACGGCGACGCGGATGTCGCCGCCGCGTTTCGACACGAACACGCCGACCAGCGCGAACCGCGACGCCTGATTCTTGAATTTCTGATAGGCCGCTTTCTTCGGGATCGGGAAGCTCACCTTGGTGATGATTTCCGCAGGCTCGAGCGCGGTCGAAAACATGCCGGTGAAGAAATCGTCGGCCTTGATGCGGCGCTTGTTGGTGATGATGGTGGCGCCGAGGCCCAGGCAGGCGGCCGGATAGTCGGCGTTCGGATCGTTGTTGGCGATCGAGCCGCCGATCGTGCCCATGTGGCGCACCGCGGGATCGCCGATCAGGCCGGCGAGCTTGGCCAGCGCCGGAATCGCCTCATGCACCACCGGCGAGGTG
>JASHSE010000004.1 GCA_030036975.1 Xanthobacteraceae bacterium
AGGTTGGCCTCGACCATTTCCTTCTTGGCCTGGCGCGCCTCGCGCTCGCCCTTCTGCACCATCTGGACGATCTTGCGGAACTCGCCAATCTCGAGCCCGGTCTCGGTGGCGAGCGTGTGGATCGCGCCGCGCAGTTCCCTGATGCGGTCCTTGTCGCGGGCGACGAACGACTTCCAACCCTTCTCGGACAGCTTGGAGACGCGGTTGAGCCAGCGCGGATCGAGTTCGCCGCCCTGATACTGGCGCAGAAAACCGTCGCGCGCGACGCCGTGGCTTTCGGCAAGCCGCATCAGCCGGCCCTCGTGGCTGACCAGCCGCTTGTTGATGTCGTAGAGGTGCTCGACCAGGGTGTCGATGCAGGCCTGATTGAGGCGGAGCGACTTCACCTCCTGGATGATCTCTTCCTTCAGCTTCTTGTACTTGCGCTCCTGGTGCGGGGTGAGCGACTCGTTGTGCAGCTTGCCCTGGATGTCCTGCTCCTGCAGGCGGCGCAGCCGCTTGAAGGAATCGGCGATGGTGTCGAAGGTCTCCAGCACTTTGGGCTTGAGCTCGGCCTCGATGGCGGCAAGCGACATCGAGTTTTCCATATCGTCCTCGTCGATGTCGGCGTCGGCTATGGCGGCGGCCTCGCCACCATCCTCGCCGTCGACTCCATCAGTGCTGCCGCCATTGACCGGCTTGAACGGCGTGGCGGCCGGCGGTGCCGAAGGCGGCGCCACGGTCTGCGGCGGTGGGGCGGCGAACGGCGTCGCACCGGCCGGCGCAGCAGCACCAGCCGCAGCCGAATCGGCGGTGGCAGCGGGCGCCGGGGCCGGCATGGTCTTGGCGTCCGGGCCCGCATAGGTCGCTTCCAGATCGATGATATCGCGCAGGAAGCGTTTTCCTTCGTTGAGCTCGTCGCGCCAGATGATGACGGCCTGGAAGGTCAGCGGGCTCTCGCACAGGCCGGCGATCATGGCCTCGCGGCCGGCCTCGATGCGCTTGGCGATGGCGATCTCACCCTCGCGGGAGAGCAGCTCGACCGAGCCCATCTCGCGCAGATACATGCGTACCGGGTCGTCGGTGCGTTCGGCCGGCTCGCGCGCCTCGGATTTGGTGACGGCCTTGCTGCCGGTCTCGACCAGCTCGCCGCCTTCGCTCTCCTCCTCTTCGGGCTCCTCGCGCGCCTCTTCGCCGTCGCCGTCGGCATCGGCCTCCTCGGTCTCGACCACGTTGATGCCCATCTCGCTCATCATAGCGAGCACGTCCTCGATCTTCTCCGAGGTGACCTCCTCGGACGGCATCACGGCGTTGAGCTGCTCATAGGTGACGTAGCCGCGCTTCTTGGCCTGCTTGATCATCTTCTTGACGGCGGCGTCGGACAGATCGAGCAGCGGCAGCGCGGCGTCGGGTGCCTCAGCGGCGTCCTTGTCGGGGGCCTCGGCATTGGCCAGTGCGGCCTTGGCCGACGCGGCCTTTAGCGACGCGGACTTCTGCAGCAGGGCCTTTTCGAGGGCGATTTTCGCTTTGTTCGCAGCAGTCTTGCTATCTGCCGCCATGCTCTTGGTCGCCATTCTTCCTCTCCACCTACTTCCCGGCCGCACCGCGGCCTCTCCTGCATAATCCCAGCCCGGCGCCTGCCGCACCGGCGGCTCGCCAAGGCAACTGGCCAAAACAAAATGAGGCGGCGAGTCAGGGGACCGGAGGCCCCCACTCTTACGCCTCATCGCCACACGCACGGCTCCTCCCGCCAACTCGGACCGGCCCCGCCGGCGGCAAGCCCGGCTAACCGGCGCTGCGCCTGCGTGCGTCCTGGAACGCGCGGCCCCAAAACATGGGCAGCACATCCCCCTAACCTATGGCAAGCGAATCGCCCTGCTGCGGCGAGCTTGTCGCACGGAGCGCATTAAGCGCCCGCTAACCGTGAGAACCGCGGGCGTTGCCTCCTATTCCGTACCGGCACCGACGCCGCAAAGCGGCCCGGCGGCTTATTTTTCCGCGCCAGCCGCGCGATCACCGTCACAGCGATCGCGCGTTACGGCCCGAGGCGGCGCCAAAGCCTTCGACCAGCGCCTCGGTTCCATCGAGCGTCGACAGCCTCGCCTTCACGTCGCACAGCCGCGCGTAATTCGCTTCCGTGTTGTCCTGGCCGAGGGCGGCTTCCGCGTTCTTAAGTTCCCTAATTAGGGAATGCCACTGGGTATGCAAGGCAACGAGCTGCCTCCAGGTCAGCAAAACGTCGTCGGCCGCGGCACCAGGCCGCGCGCCCCACACCGACGGCGTGGTGATTGCGCGCTCGATACGGCCTAACACATTGGCAAAACCGCGGCGGCTTAATTCGGCGTGCAGCTCGGTACGCTCGGCATCGCGGTCATGACCGAATTCTCCGGCGAGATGCGCGAAAACGTCGATCAGCACGCCTTTGAGTTTCTGGCTGTCGGCGTGGCGGAACTCGGCGGCGGCGAGTTCCTCCAGATGGTCGTGCAAGAGCCATGGATGATTGAGCGCGGCTTGCAGGATCAGCGCTTCGCGGCGCGGGATCGCGGCGCGGAAGCCGCGATGCAGTGGGCTGGCGGCAAGCTGCGGGCTCGCCGCGACGTAGGGCTCGCGGCCGAACAGCGCAGGCGGCAACGCATGCCTTGAAGGACCGCCGCGGCGCGGTCGCTCCGCAAAGCCGCGCCGGCGCTGTGAAATATCAGGCGGCGCCAACATGGCGCGCAGCCGCGCGGCAAAATCCTGGCGGTAATAGCGCCGCACCGTCTCGTCGCCGATCGTGTCGGTGACGGCGGCAAGCCGCGCCTCGAAGGCGGCGCGCCGCTCCGGCGTATCGAACGGGCCGGCCTCGCTCTCGCGGCTCCATAGAATCTGAGCGAGCGGCCGCGCACCGGCCAAGACGTCGGCGATGGCGTCACGGCCGCCGGAGCGGGCGAGGTCGTCGGGATCCTGGCCGTCGGGCAGGGCCGCGAAGCGCAGGCTCTTGCCCGGCTTGAGTAGAGGCAGCGCCAGATCGGCAGCACGGTAAGCCGCCCGCCGGCCGGCGTCGTCACCGTCGAAGCACAGGATCGGCTCGTCGTTGAGCCGCCACATCAGCGCGAGCTGGTCGGCGGTGAGCGCGGTGCCGAGCGGCGCCACCGTCGCCTCGAAGCCAGCCGTGACCATGGCGATGACGTCGACATAGCCTTCGACGGCGATCACGGCTGCGC
>JASHSE010000198.1 GCA_030036975.1 Xanthobacteraceae bacterium
TCCGTTACCGCGGAACCGCCGCCACATTTTTTTTGGGCTGATTGCGGGCCACGGCCGCAACTTGCGAAAAGCTCGGCCGTTTTTATGTGAGAGTCACGGCATTGCCGTGTTTCGATCAAAGTTTAGTATAAGAAAAAACTAAAATGAATCGGGTTGAAGCGCAGAACTCGGCGTCGTCTGCACCGCATGAAGGGTTGCCGGACGAAATCGGCAAGGCGTTCTTTCCCAACTTCGCAACGATCCGCGCCGCTCTCGACGGCGCACGCATCGGGGTGTGGTGCTGGGACGTCGCGGCTGACAAGCTGATCTGGTCGAGCAACCTCGAAGCCATTCATCGCCTGCCGCCCGGCGGTTTTGACGGAACGCTGGCCGGCTTTTTGCGCGCGGTCCATCCGAACGACCGTGGCAGCGTCGAGACCGCGGTGCGCGAAGCACTGCGCACGCATGGCCCTTACTGCGTGCGCTATCGGTTGCGCGCGCAGGAGGACGAGGAGGACTTCTGGCTGGAAGCGAGCGGTATGGTTGCGCCGCGGGACACCGGCTCGGAGCGCATGTTCGGGCTCGCCTGGGAAATTAGTGGACGCGTCAAACTCGAAAGCGAGTTGCGCAGCCGTGTCAAGCAGCAGGAGGCGCTCGCCCAGCTTGGCGAACGCGCGCTGGCGCAAGCCGACATCGAACGCCTGCTCAGCGACGCAGTGTCCACGGTGGCGATGACGCTCGGGGTCGAGTTCGTCGAAATCCTCGAACTTCTTCCCGGCAACGACGCTCTCTTGCTGCGCGCTGGTTCCGGCTGGAAATCGGAACTTGCCCGCGCGACCATCGCTTCGGCCGCATCCGGCAGCTACGGCCGCTACACGCTCGACTCGCTGCTGCCGGTCGTCACCGAGGAATTTGCCGCGGAGACGCGGTTTCGCGTCGACGATTATCTGCACGAGCACGGCTGCGTGGCCGGCCTGAGCGTCGCGATCGCCGGCCGCGACGAGCGCTTCTACGGCATTCTCGGCGTCTGCACCAAGAGCCGGCGCCGCTTCACCGCCCAGGAAACCGCGTTCCTCGGCGCCATCGCCAATCTGTTGGCCGGCGCTATCGCCCGCCGCCAACTCGAGCAGCGCCACGAGTTGATGATCCGCGACATGCGGCATCGCTCGGGCAATCTGTTCTCGCAGCTGTTGGCGCTGTTCTCGCAGACCGCGCGGAATTCGAAGAGCATCCCCGACCTCGCCAACAAGTACCGCGCCCGCGTGCTGGCGCTCGCCAGTGCGCAGCGGCTGATCACCGAGGGCGGCGGCAAGTCGATCCCGATCATGGATCTGCTCTACACGCTGCTCGGCCCTTACCTCGACCGCATCAGTTTCAGCGGTCCCAACGTCGAGCTCGAATCCGACCCGGTGTTCAATCTCAGCGCCGCGCTGCATGAATTGGCCGACAACGCCGTCAAGCACGGCAGCCTGTCGCGGCCGAAAGGCGAGCTCGAACTGAGCTGGTCGGTCAGCCGCACCGAGCGCGGCATGACGCTTGCGCTCGACTGGGTCGAGAAGAACGGGCCGCCGGCGCGGCGGCCGCGCAAACTCGGCTTCGGCTCGCGCCTGATTGCACTCGTCATCGAGCGCCAATTGAACGGCGAGGTCACGCGCAGCTTCAGCCGCAAAGGGCTTGCCGTGCACATGGTGGTGCCGCTCACCCACGAGCGCTGGCCGACGCGCGCGGCGGCGGAGGGCGGCGAGCAGAAAAGTTAGAGCTTTTTCCATCGTCATTGCGAGCGCAAGCGAAGCAATCCAGTTGCCCTCGTCGCCGGAGCCGATCTTGGCCGCCCCGATCATCGAATTGAAGGATCTCGCCAAGACGTTTTCAGTGCACGTCGCGTTCCTCAAGGACATGCCGCTCAACCGCTGGCGCTACGAGGTCGATCCGGCGAAACGGCAAGGCGTCGCCGACATGATGCATGCCAGCGGCGAATTGCAGAAGCAGCACAAGGTCGGCGCGTATCTGTCCGACGTCGCTGCGCCATATGTGGTGAAGTAGCGGCGGGTCCTCGGCGGCAACAGCTGATGATCAGAGCAGGCCGTTGCGATCGACGGCACCCCGCGACCGGCCAAAGTTTTGCGGCTCACGCAAAGTCGATGGTGGCAAGGCTCGGCTAACCTGTAGCCTCATCCCGCGGATCGCGCGCCTTGCGGATGCGCTCGCTGTAGACCGGCGCGGTCAGCCCGAACAGGTCCCAGCGCGTCAGATAAGCGAGCAAGAACGGGTGGCAGCCGTGCTCGAACAGCCATGCCACGTCGCCTGCGAGCAGCGCCTTGCGTTCGTCTTCGGTCAGGTCGAGCGGGCCGATGGCCACCGCCGGATCGGTTCGCAGCGCCTCGCGAAACGCGCGGTCGTGCAGCGCGTCGCGGCACAGCTTGTTGACGGCATAGACGCTCATGGCCGTATCGCCCGTCTCAATCCCAGCGCCACGCGCCGTAGGAGTGGCCGTGGTCGATCTGCGGCTCGATGAAGCGCGGCTTGCGCTCGCCGATGGTGCCGAGCATGGCGATCCAGTTGAGCAATTCGCCGCCGATATTGCCGGCGCGCGCCATGCGGGTGGCGGTCGCTTCTTCGAGCAGGTCGTTGACCTTGCCGTGCGCCAACAGGTGCTGCACCCGCCTGGTCCATTCCTGGTCCGGCGTGCCGGCGCGCTCGCCGTGCGGGATTTTCGGCCCGCCGATTTCGAGCGAGAAGCTGCCGCTCGCCAAGACGGCCACCCGCATGCGTTCCGGCCAGGCCCTGATCGCGTCGCGCACCATCTCGCCCAGCGCGTGGCAGCGCCGCGCCCCGGGCAACGGCGGTGCCAGGCCGTTGATGAAGATCGGCACGATCGGAATTTCCATGTGCGGGGTGAGAAAATGCAGCGGCACCATGATCGAATGATCGACGTCGAAATCCTGCGACAGTGCCAGGTCGAAGCCGCGAGCGATGCCGCTGCCGCGCAAGTGTCCTGCGAGCGGCGCATGGCCGTGCACACGGTAATGCGGCATCGGGGTCTGGTCGTTGGGCCCTTCGGTCGTATCGGTGACGCCGACCAGGAAGGTCGGCAGGTTGTCGAAGAAGAACGTGTTGAAATGGTCGCTATCGAACACGACCAGCACGTCCGGAGCGACCGCGGCGACGTGCTTGGCGATCTCCGCATAGAGCCGCGCCACCTCACAGTTCGGACCTTCGCGCGCCACCAGCGCCGGAAAGGCCGGCGCATGCGGCACCCCGAAGGCGGCGACGATTTCAGCCATGGCGCTCGTCCTGATTTTTTCCAGCGTGCGATGTTCACGCAGCTGCACTCAGGCAGCCGAAAATATCCGATGGTCGGGACCGGCGGAACGGTACGGACGCGACCGCGCTCCTGACAATATTCCTAGTGCATCCGATCAAGCGGCATCAGCACCGCCGTTGCCAGGAGCCCAAAAGTGTAACGGAGCAATCTTGCGGTTCAATGCAACAGGCGCTGTGTTGCCTAGCTTTCGCTGGTAATGACGCATGCGCAACCCGCGACCGTGCCGCAAGGCACGGTCGGCGATTGCGCTCTGTCAAATTGCAGTGCTGGTAAAGCTCAGGAACGCGAATCGAGCGAGAGCCCGATGCTGAACGCTTTCTGCCGCGTCGCGCCTTCCGTTCGCTTCAATTTCTTGGCGATCCTGGATGCGGGAGTTTTCCGCTTCGCCATGGATTTCAGGTCACGGACTTCGCTCGAAGTCCACGCGCGCCGTTTCTTTGTCCGCTTAGCCATAGAACCTCCTTGCAAATGCAGGCAGCTTGTATCCCTTACGGGAGCGAAAGAAAAGTAGAAGATAGGATGGAGAACATTTTGGATACGATCAAACCATCCGCCGCGAGCTTGTTAGGTTCTCCTTAACAAGATATGAGCAAGGAAGCAAATAATTCTTTTTGTGCTTCCGGGACCGATTTGCTGCAATGCGAGGCCGGCGTTCCCGGTCCTCGCCGCCCGCGACCGGCATCAGATAACAAGCCGGCGCGCTGGCGGCCGGAGTGCCGCACTGCGCCCGGCTTTGTGCATGCTCGACGATCCATCTGCTTCGCGCCGCTGGTCACGACGCGCTCGAACGGCCGTCGAAGTGCGTTATTTGCTGACCAAAAGCGCTGTTTGGTGACCAAAAACTGCTCGTCGCGCGGTGGACGAGCGTAAAAGCGCCGAAAAGCCCGCGTGAATCCCGTCCGGCGACCCGAAAGCGGCGTTTTGAGCCCTAACTATGCGCGGCAGCCGTAATGCCCCGATGCCGCGGATTGCGCGGGCGCAGGCATGCATTATAACGATTGTGCAACGTCCGTGCCGTAATGCTGCAGGCCAAGGAGCGGACGAATGCTGATCTTTCTGCTGAGTTGCCTGTTTGGCGCGGTCTGCGCGGTGGGAGTTTGGACCGCCGTTACAGCGCATACAACGATCGACGACATCGTCAAGCGCGGCGGCACGCCATTTCCGCCCGGCGAGCCCTGAGCGCCTAAAGTCGGCATGCGAATCGTTCGTGTTCTCGTTTTGGTCGCAATATTGCCGAGCGCCGCCGTTGGCGGCGCCGCCGCGCAGAGTCCCGCCCCGGCCTGTCCTGGCACACAGCAACGACGCGACGTGGCCGAATTGTTGTTCGGCCGCGATATCGGCAACCGGCTCGGCGTCAGCGCGTCGGCGTGGCAGCGCTTTGTGGCGCACGAGATCACGCCGCGCTTTCCCGATGGACTGACCGTCACCGACGCGCTCGGGCAATGGCGCGATCCCGACAGCGGCCGCATGGTGCGCGAGCCGAGCAAGCGGGTCGAAATCGTATTGCCGGGCAAAAGTGACGACGGGGCGCGCCTCGACGCCATCGTGTCGGCCTACAAACGGCAATTCCACCAGCGCTCCGTTGGGCTGATCATGCAGTCGGCCTGCGTATCGTTCTAGCGCGAAGGCGGAATCCTGTTTGGATCGTTGTGTCAGCCGGCTGCGGTCCCGCCAGGGACTTGCATCCGGGGAACGCCGTTCCTAGCTTCGTGGAGCCAGCGTAGACACCGGGAGCGGCCGGCATGAATTGTAACGCCGATGAACTTAAGCTGGTCGCGCTCGACCGCGACGATATCGCGGTGGTCTCTGCGCACGTGCAGGATGCGCTGGTTCGGGTCGGCGACATCTTGTGGCAGCCGCGCGAGCACCGCTTCGTGATGGCGCTCAATCGCTTCGACTGGATGGCGGCGGCCGACGCCAAGCCCGATCATGGCCGCAAGCCGGACTACCGGCGCTGCCGGACCGCGTTGCGCTTCGACCGGGTGCTGAGCTGTAAATGCCGCGACCTCGATCAGTCCGACAAGGTGACGCGGCTCAATTTGCTTGCCGTAGAATTCGTCGAGCGCGATCCACCGGCCGGCACGGTGACGCTGACGTTCTCGGGCGGCGGCGTCATCCGCCTCGAAGTGGAATGCGTGGAGGCCGAACTGGCCGATCTCGGCGAGATCTTCGCCGCCAACGCCTGCCCCAATCACTTTGCCGCCGACTCGTCCCCGGCGTGATCTCGGCCTATTTCAGCGCCCTGGGCTTGCGGCAGCGCGCCGCGGCGCCGAGCAACCAATTCAGGCGGTCTGCGGCCGTCGTTGCGGAGGGATTGAGAAAAGCTTCATCAGCACCACGATGGTGGCGAGCGTTGCGGCATAGACGATAAGCTGCATGGCGGTCGGCTGATCGACGTAGCCGATCAGCGTGTGCAGGGCGCGACCCAAAAGGCTCGAATCGCGGAGCAGCCACGACGTATCCCATACCGTCTCGTCGAGCGCGGTCACGATGGCAGCCTGCTGCAGGAATGCGATCGCCTGCGCGGCAAGGCCGGCAGCCAGGAACGCGATCAGCGTTGAGGTGACGGCGAACAGATAGCGCGCCGGAATGGTCACCAGGCCCAAATAGGTCGCCAGGCACACCAGCGAACCGAGAACCAGACCGATGCAGCCGCCGACCGCCATGCCCCAGCTGGCGCCGCCCTGCGCGGCCGCGACGCCGTAGAGGAACAGCACCACCTCGGAGCCCTCGCGCAACACCGCAATCGCCACGACGACGGCGAGCGCGGCCAGCGATTTCGAGCCGGCCACCACCGCTTCGCCGGCTGCCTTGAGTTCGGCCGCGAGCTCACGGCCGTGCCGCGCCATCCACACATTGTGCCAGGTCAGCATGATGACGGCGAAAGCCAAAATGCCGGCGTTGAACACTTCCTGGCCGCTGCCGCCGAACAGCTGCGACAGCCCGCCGGTAAAGAGCGCCACCACGCAGGCGCCGATCACGCCGGCCGCAACGCCGGCAGATACCCAGAGGCCGCGGCCGGGCACGCCTGCCGTGACCGCCATAATGATGCCGACGATCAGGCCGGCCTCGAACACCTCGCGAAAGACGATCAGCAACGCCGCAAGCACCTGAACCTCACGGCATGACAGTCATGACGGTCATGGCACCACCAGATAACCCTGGGTCGCATGATGAAAATCGTCGTAAAAATTGTAGCGTCCCGGCTGCAGCGGCCGCACGTGGACGATGGCGTTGCTGCCGACCGGCACGATCTTCTCGAAATGCAGATCGCCGCTCTCGAATTCCGACACGATGGTGTTGAGATTCTTCACATGGATCGCGATCGGCTTGCCGGCAGGCGCATGCAGCTCGGCCGGCTGGAACTGATGATCCTTCAGCGTCACCGAGAGACTGACGGTATCGTCGGCGCGGGCGGCGACAGCGCAACAGATCGTGGCCCCGGTCAACATTGCGGCCGCAAGGCAAGCAGCGATCCTGGTCCGTCCACCGACGTTCATGCAGCGCCTATTCCGTGCGGGCGAAATTGACGATAAGCACTTGGGTACAACAAGCACTTGGGTAACATCGGACTTTTTGTCAATCTAAAAGCCGAATATTAGAATTGTTATAATATCAAAGTGTGGTAGCCCTCGTCGGCACTGCAGCGCTGAGGTTCAATGATGGCGATCCGTATCGACACGCGCTCTGGCGACTTTGCCCAAAAATTCCAGGCCTTTCTTGATACCAAGCGCGAAACCTCGGCCGACGTCGAGGCGGCCGTGCGCGCGATCGTGGCCGATGTGGCGGCGCGCGGCGATCGGGCGCTGAAGGACTACAGCAAAAAATTCGACGACGTCGATCTCGACCGGATCGGGCTGAAAGTGTCGGGCGAGGACATTGCCGCCGCCGCAAAGTCCTGCGGGCGCGAGCCGCTGGCGGCGCTGCAATTGGCGCGTGACCGCATCGAGGCCTATCACCGCCGCCAGCTGCCGCGTGACGACCGTTTCACCGACGCGCTCGGCGTCGAGCTCGGCTCGCGCTGGACGGCGATCGAGGCGGTCGGGCTTTACGTGCCTGGCGGCACCGCGGCCTATCCGTCGTCGGTGCTGATGAACGCGGTCCCCGCCAAGGTCGCCGGCGTGCCGCGCCTTGCGATGGTGGTGCCGGCGCCGCGCGGCGAGCTCAATCCGCTGGTGCTGGCGGCGGCGCATCTTGCCGGCGTCGACGAGATTTTCCGTATCGGCGGCGCACAAGCGGTCGCCGCTCTGGCGTACGGCACCGAGAGCATTGCGCCGGTCGCCAAGATCGTCGGGCCGGGCAATGCCTATGTGGCCGCCGCCAAGCGCCTGGTGTTCGGCAAGGTCGGCATCGACATGATCGCCGGCCCTTCCGAGGTGCTGATCATCGCCGACGGCGACGCCAACCCGTCCTGGATCGCTGCCGACCTGTTGGCCCAGGCCGAGCATGACGCAAGCGCACAGGCGATCCTCATCACCGACAGCGCCGCGCTTGCCGATGCGGTCGAGGACGCCATCGTCGGCGAGTTGGCGCAATTGCCGCGGCGCCAGGTCGCCGCAGCCTCATGGCGCGATTTCGGCGCCATCATGATCGCCGGCAAGCTCGACGAGGCGGTGGGCCTGACCGACGCGATTGCGCCCGAGCATCTGGAAATCGCCGCCGCCGATGCCGAAAGCTTGGCGCGGCGCATCCGCAATGCCGGCGCGATCTTCATCGGCGCGTACACCCCCGAAGCCATTGGCGATTACGTCGCCGGCTCCAATCACGTGCTGCCGACGGCGCGCTCCGCGCGCTTTTCTTCCGGGCTCGGCGTGCTCGACTTCATGAAGCGCACCTCGATCCTCAAATGCGGGCCCGAGCAATTGCGCGCGCTCGGCGGCGCCGCGGTCGCGCTCGGCACCGCCGAAGGGCTCGACGCCCATGCCCGCTCGGTCGCCATCCGGCTCAACAGATAACAGGGATTCCGAATGATCGGCCAGTTTGCGCTCGTCCCCGCGACAGCGGGGACCCAGTCTGGATTCCCGCTTGCGCGGGAATGAGCGGAGACTGTCGAACGGACTGCCTTTAGATGGCACGCGCACCACGACGGGAACGCACCGATTGCCTCGCCGCTGTCACGCTCGATGAGGCTTCGATCGGGCGTTCCAGCCGCGACGTCGAGCACGAGCGTGCCGTCGCCATCTACGATCTTCTTGCCGAGAACAAGTTCAAGCCGACCGGTCACGAAAACGGCCCTTACGCGCTGCAGCTCGGCATTTCGGGCAATCGCCTGGTGTTCGACATCCGCACCGCCGCCGGCGCGCCGATCATCGCCCACATGCTGTCGCTGGCGCCGTTTCGCCGCATCGTGAAGGATTATTTCACGGTCTGCGACAGCTATTACACGGCGATCCGCACCGCGACGCCGGATCGCATCGAAGCGCTCGACATGGGCCGGCGTGCGCTGCACGACGAGGGCTCGCGCATCGTCATGGAGCGACTGCGCCGCAAGGTCGAACTCGATTTCGACACGGCGCGTCGCCTGTTCACGCTGATCTCGGTGCTGCATTGGAAGGGCTGAGCGGCCCGCTGCGGGCACCGCCGTCGACGCAGCCGCTGGCGGTGCTGTTCGCCTGCGGCCAGAATGCGGTGCGCTCGCCGATGGCTGCGGCGCTGTTCGCGCAGGTCTTCGGCCGCACGATCTATGTGGGCTCGGCCGGCGTGCGCAAGGGCGAGCTCGATCCGTTCGCTGTCGCCACCATGGCGGAGATCGGCATCGACATTTCGCAGCACAAGCCGGTGACGCTCGAGGAGTTGGAGGATTGGGAGGGGCTGAACTTCGACCTGATCGTCACGCTCACCCCGCAGGCGCATCACCGCGCGCTCGAGCTGACCCGCACCAGCGCGGTCGAGGTCGAATATTGGCCGACGCCGGATCCGAGCGCGGTCGAGGGCAGCCGCACGCAGCGGCTCGAGGCGTACAGAGAGCTGCGCGATCAGCTGTTAGCGCGCATCCAGGAGCGATTTGCCAAGCCGGCGGCTGGCAATGAGTGATGCAGACAAACGCCCATTTCTGATCTGCTCGTCGCTCCACGCCGTCGCGATCGACGGCGACGAGCGACCGGGCACGAGCCGAAAACCGTTGCACGCATGAATTCCCCTCGTGGTCCGGCTTTATCGGATTATTGCAGGCTGATGTGGCCCTCGCGAATGACTTTGGCCCATTTGACCTGCTCGGCCTTGATGAAGGTCGCGAAGTCCTGCGGCGAGCCCGGCATCGCTTCGAACATCTGCGGCTCGAGAAAGCGTTTTTGGAAGGCCGGGTCAGCGAAAATCCGGTGCACCTCGCCGTTGAGCTTGACGACGAGATCATGCGGCATACCGGCGGGACCGAACAGGCCGAACCATGTCACCGCCTGATAGCCGGGCAATCCGGTCTCGGCCACGGTCGGAATATCGGGCACCTGCGGCAGGCGCTTGGCGCTGCCGATGCCGAGTATCTTGATCTCGCCGGCCTGGTATGGCGGCAGCGCCAAACTGACGCTGACCGACATCAGATTGATGGTGCCGGCGCGCAGATCGTTGAGCGCCGGCGTCGCGCCGCGATAATGCACCGGCGTGAATTTCACGCCCGCCATGTTCTCGAACAATTCGATGTTCATGTGCGGCGCCGAGCCGATGCCGGCGGTGCCGTAGGTCAGTCGGCCGGGTCTCTGCTTGGCGAGCGCGATCAGTTGGGCCGCGTTGTCGACCGGCAATTTTTTGTCGGCGAGCAGCGCCTGATTGATGCGCACGAGCCCGCTGATCGGCGCGAACGCGGTGTCGGTGTCGTATGGCAGCTTGCCCTTCGGATAGATGACAGGATTGATGGTGAAGGTGCCGGCCTCGGCGACCATGAGTGTGTAGCCATCGGGCTCGGCCTTGGCGACGGCCCCGGCGCCGAGAATATGCGCCGCGCCGCCGCGGTTCTCGATCACCACCGGCTGGCCCCAGTCCTTGGTCATGCCCCGGCCGAGCGCGCGGGCCACCACGTCGGTTACGCCACCCGGAGCAGCGGTGACGATGATGGTAATCGGCCGCTGCGGATAAGATGGCGTTTGCGCCGCAGCAGCGCTGCAAAGCCCGCACAGCACCAGCGCGCCCAGCCATCTGCTCATGTTGTCTCCTCCGCGCTCCGCGCGACGACCTTATCTCGGGCGGTGACGAAGCCTTAGGGCATCATATGGCAGCATTCCGTTGCTGCGGAGGGGGCGCCAAGGGGCGACATGTCGCGCTGGCAGGACGAAAAGGCGGAACGCAATCGGCAGGCGCTGGCGCGGCTTCATCGCGCGCTGCCCGATATTTTTCCCTCCGCGGTTTTGTCGCGCGCGCTCAGCCGGCCGTTCGTGCCGCCGACGCCGCGGCTTGCAATCGACTCATACTGGCGGGCGCATCCGTTGCGCGCCGATCGGCTGGCGCGGGCGCTGGCGGGCAAAAGCGGTGCGCCGGACGGCTGGCGCTGGCGGCTGTCTGGAAATCGCCGCGACGGTCTGCCGACGACGTTTCGCGCGCCGCCGGCGCCGTATCGCGAGCGCGCCTTTGCGCGCGCGCCCGGCTTCTGCTGCGTCTGCGGCCAGCCGGTTTATCGCTTCGGCTGGCATGCCGATCTGTGGGACGCCGGCCCAAACAAGAACGCGGCCTGGCATTGCGCTTGCGTGATCGCCTGGCAGTTTTGGAATGCGCCGAGCGGCGAAGTGCGGCTCCTGCGCCGCTTGCAGGCGCGGCGCTGCGCACAGAGCGGCGGGCGTTTGTGGAAGACCGCCGAGGTCGATCATCGCGTGCCGTTGTTCCGCGTCTGGGGCGACTATCGCGATATGCCGTGGCCGAAGCTGCTCGACTTTTGGGGCCTGCCGAACCTGCAGGTGATCAATCGCGACGTCCACGCCGCCAAATGCGCCGGCGAGGCGCGCGCCCGGCGGGAGGCGGCCATCGCGTAGATCGCGTAGGGTGGGTTGAGCGAAGCGAAACCCACCATGGGCAATCGCGGGAAACGATGGGTTTCGCTGCGCTCAACCCATCCTACAATCTGATCTACAACCTGATCTCGCCC
>JASHSE010000199.1 GCA_030036975.1 Xanthobacteraceae bacterium
AGCCAGCACCAACCGATCCTCGGGCCGGCCGATCAATTGGACGGTCACCGCGACCGTGTTCTTCGTCGGCAGCGTGCTGTTGTGGGCCGACCGCACGAATTTCAGCGTCGCCGCCGCCGCGTGGGCCAAGGAGTACGGTTGGACGCCGTCCACCATCGGGATGATGCTCAGCGCCTTTTCGCTGGGCTATCTGATCCTGCAGCCGGTCGGCGGTTGGGTCGCCGACAAGGCGGGCGCGCGCCGCACGCTGGCGGGCGCCATGGCCGGCTGGTCGCTGTGGGTGCTGCTCACCCCGATCGCGCCGACGGTGCTTTGGCTCACCGCGACGTTTCGCGTGCTGCTTGGCGCTTTCGAAGGCCCCTACATTCCGGCCAGCGTCGCCGCCGTGGCGCGCGCCATACCCTCGATCAGCAAGCGCGGCCGCTTCTCCGCGTTCGTACAATCCGGCGCCCAGCTCGGCCCTGCAGCCGGCGTGTTCTTCGCCGGCCTCATCCTGAGCGCGACCGGCTCGCCGGTGTGGATCTTCGTGATCTTCGGCGTCATCGGCCTCGCCGGCGCGGTGGCATGGTGGAGCTATGCGAGGAATTTCGACGATCCGGTGCCGCAAGGCGCGCACGCAGAGACCGCGGAGGCCAAGGAGCGCGCCGCGCAAGCGCCGGTGCCGGTCAGGCTGCTGCTGACCAGTCCGGCGCTGTGGCCGTTCTACGTCGGCTACTTCGCGCTGCCCTACTGTCAATACCTCTTTCTTACCTGGCTGCCGCAATATCTGAGCCACTATCGGCACATCCCGCTCATTCAGGCGAGCAAGCTGTCGGCGCTGCCGTTCCTGGTCGCGTTCATCGCGGTGATTTTCGCCGGGTGGGGCATGGATTGGCTCGCCGCGGCGGGCTGGAAACAGGGCGGCGTCCACCGCAAGCTTTTCGTCGGGCTCGGCGCCCTCGTCTACGCCGCAACCACGCTGATCGCCGCCACGACTGCGTCGAACACGCTGGCGGTGACCATGATCATCGTCGCCAATGCCGGATTGTCGTTCTACGTCATCCCGTTCTGGACGACGTGCACCGACATCGCGCCGAATCAGACCGGCACGCTGAGCGGGCTGATGAATTTCTTCGGTATTCTCGGCGCAACGTTGTCGCCTTACCTGACCGGCGTCATCGCGCAGGCGACCGGCGCATTCGTGGCGCCGCTGGTGCTCGCGGTCTGCATCATGCTGGTAGCGGCGACCATCATGATCGTGTTCTTCCCCTACCGGCCGTTGCACGAGCTCGTCGCCGGCGCGCCGCAAGCCGAGAGGTTCGCGGCGTGAGGGTTGAGATTTTACGCTGACGATTCGGCCTCGCCGACCAAAGGTAGAATTGACCGCGGCGGCGGATCGCATGACCTCGCTGCGCCAAACGTAAGTGCCGCTCGGAGCGATCATGAACCTCGGCTTCTTCGTCATGCCGGTGCATCCGCCGGCGCGGAACTATGCGCAGACGCTGAGCGAGGACCGTGAGGCCTTCGTGCTCGCGGAGCAGCTCGGCTACAGCGAGGGTTTTTGCGGCGAGCATTTGACCGATTTGGCCGAAAACATTCCGAACAGTTTGACGTTTCTGGCTTCGCTTGCCGGCTTTACCTCGCGCATAAAGCTCGGCACCGCGGTGACGAACCTGCCGTTCAGCCATCCCGTGCTGGTGGCGACGCAGGTCGCGCTGGTCGACAATCTGTTGCACGGGCGTTTATTGCTCGGCGTCGGCGCCGGCGTCTTGCGCAGCGACGCCGAGGCGCTCGGGCTCTTCGAGGCCGACCGCGGCGCCATGTTCGTCGAAGCGCTCGATCAGATTTTGGCGCTGTGGTCCGGCGCGCCGCCCTACGATCTATCCGGAAAATATTGGACCATTTCGACGGTCAAGACGGTGTGGCCGGAAATCGGCCTCGGCGGCATCGTCAAGCCGTATCAGAGACCGCATCCGCCGATCCTCGGCACTGCAACCGATCCGCAGTCCAAGGGTTTGATCGCGCTTGGCCGCCGCGGCTTTTGGCCGATTTCCTCGCATTTCCTGCATCGGAATCATCTGCTCGGCCAATGGGACAATTACGCCAAGGGCTGCGCCGAAGGCGGCCACAAGGCGGAGCGCGCCAATTGGCGCATCGCGCGCTCGATCTTCGTTGCCGACGACGACAAGGTGGCGCGGGATTATGGCGGCGACGATCCGGCGAGCCCGTACCGGTTTTACATGAGCCAGCTCACCGCCAAGCTCCGGCGCGGTAAGCGCTTGGCCGGCTTCAAGGCCCGGCTTGACATGAGCGACGACGAGGTGACGTTCGACTACATATTCGACAATCTCGTCATCCGCGGCAGCGTCAACCGCGTGGTCGATGAACTGCTGGCGCTGTGCGAAAAGGTCGGCGATTTCGGCACGCTGCTGTATTGCGGCAAGGACTGGGCCGACCCGGATTTGTCGCGCCGCTCCATGGAACTGATGGCCGAGAAGGTGATGCCCGCGGTCAATGCCGCAATCGGCAAGCGCGCCGCGGCGGAGTAGGGATGCCCGGGCTTGACCCGGGCATCCATGCTGCGTCGCGGCTCGATGGATTGCCGGGTCAAGCCCGGCAATGACGATGCTCGGAGTTCCTCGGCTTTGTTCGCGCATCGCGCGCTCCTATATTCATGTCGGAGCATTTGGAGCCGCCATGTCAAAGCCGCTCGTCGTCAGCATTCCGCATCATCTCGGCAAGGACGAGGCG
>JASHSE010000200.1 GCA_030036975.1 Xanthobacteraceae bacterium
CTTCGGAAGCGACGGCGTCTTTGGCCACATTCTCCTCCCTGAAATCGTGCCAAAGCTGTAGCAGCGGCCAGGCCGCCGCGCCAGCGAGCCCGGCGCACGCTACAATGCAGCAGCAATGCCGAGCAGCCTCAAAGCCTTCAAAGCGTCACCGTTGCGACGGATCGCCATCCGCGCGACGATCGTGCTGCTCGTGCTGCTGCTCATCCCTTACGCGGTCGCGCCATTTTACCGGGTGATCGATCCGGTCTCGACGCCGATGCTGTGGCGCTGGGCGACCGGAGCGCGCGTCGAGCGCATCGTCGTGCCGCTCAACCGCATCGCCCCGGTCCTGCCGCTCACCGTCATTCTCGCCGAGGACGCCAGCTTCTGCCACAACCGCGGCATCGATCTCGGCGCCATCCGCGAAGCGTTGCAGCATTCCGACGATGACCTCGCGCTGTCGCGCGGCGCCTCCACCATCACCCAACAAGTCGCCAAAAACCTGTTCCTGTGGTCCGGCCGCAGCATCGTGCGCAAGGTGCTGGAGTTTCCATTGGCGCTGTGGATCAACGTGGTGCTGCCCAAGCGGCGCGTCATGGAGATTTATCTCAACGTCGCCGAATGGGGCCCGAACGGCGAGTTCGGCGCCGAGGCGGCGGCGCGCTATGCCTTCGGCATCTCGGCGCGCAATCTCAACGCAATGCAGGCCGCGGAACTCACCTCCATCCTGCCGAACCCGGTGCAGCGCAGCGCCCGTCATCCAACCGTGCTGGTGCGGCAGCTCGCCGCGCTCCACCTGCGCCGCGCCGCCGCGCACCCGTCGTTCGACGCCTGCTTGCGCGCCCCCTAGCGTCCGCGGCCTCATTGAAGCTATAAGCCCGCCTTCCGTCATTCCGGGGCGCGCCGCAGGCGCGAGCCCGGAATCCATAACCCCTGCGGCTGGGATTATGGATTCCGGGTTCCTCCGCGGAGCTTGTCATCGGGCCGGCCACTTCGGGCCGGACCCGTTGGCTCGGCCCCGGAATGACAATGCCCTGTTCCGAACGTGAGGAGTGCCTGCCATGGCCGTGCCGAAACGAAAAGTATCGCCTTCCAAGCGCGGCATGCGCCGATCGGCCGACGCGCTCAAGGCGCCCACCTACATCGAGGACAAGGATTCCGGCGAATTGCGCCGGCCGCATCACATCGATCTGAAGACCGGCATGTATCGCGGCCGCCAGGTGCTGGCCAAAAAGTCCGAAGCGTAAGGCAGCTCGTCGAGCGTGGATCGAGGCTGGCGGTAGGGCTGCAGCGCCCTTACAACGAACGCGACACAACGTCTCCGGCATGACTAGGCCATTGGCCGAGCGCACGGTAGGCGGCGCTCGCCGCGTCGGGCTCGGCGCGACGGCGTGCCCGCGTCTGCGGCACCTGGGCGGCGGTCGCGATAAGGTGGGCGACGAACGGCGCAGCCGCGCGGGCCGAGGCCGTCGCAGTGCGCGTGCCCGGCGTCGTCGATCCAATTGCAACCAAAGCCTTAGTCATCGGCATCCGCCCACGCCGCGCTGTCCCATAGTGGGACATTGCCGGCTCTCTCAGCCGGCAAATCGCAAACACCGTGCCGCGATGGCGGCACGCGCCACCAGCGAATGATGGACTTGACGTTTTGGGCTGGCTCGGGCGCGGCGCTTTTGCGCCGAAAGCCGCTCGGAGAGGTGCAGAGCGAGCCTAGCTCTGCCCGCCGCCACCCTTGTCCGTCAGGCGGTCGATCTTCTTCTGCATCTCGTCGAGCTGGCGTTTTAGCTCGTCGATGTCACCGGGCTTTCCGGCTGGCTTCTCGGTTGCGCCCGGTGCGGCTTCGCCTTGGTCCTCGCGGCGCGCAAACGGCGTGAACATGGCGAAGGCGCGCTCGAACATTTCCATGTTCCGGCGCACCTGATCTTCCAGCGCGCCGAACGGGCTGACGCCGAACGCCTGCGCCATCTGCCGGCGGAATTTCTCCTGCTCGCGGGTCAGCGATTCGATCGAGACTTCGAGATAGCGCGGCACCAGCATCTGCATGCTGTCGCCGTAGAAGCGGATCAGCTGGCGCAAAAACGTAGCAGGCAGGAGATTTTGACCTTCCTTGTTCTCCTGCTCGAAAATGATCTGGGTGAGCACCGAGCGGGTGATGTCCTCGCCGCTCTTGGCGTCATGGACCACGAAATCCTCGCCGTTCTTCACCATTGCGGCGAGGTCTTCCAGCGTTACGTAGGTGCTGGTGCCGGTATTGTAGAGCCGCCGGTTGGCGTACTTCTTGATCTCGATCGGCTCTTTGGGCTTGCTGTTGGTGTCGGACATGCGCTGGGAACCCGCGGACTGACCGGCAAAATAGGCGGTTTCGCCCGGCGCGGCTACCGTTTTGTGACGCGGCAAGGACCCGCGGGCAGCGCGGGGCTCCCCTTCGCGCCTTGTCGGCGGCAGCGCGCCTGCCTATGACATATATCCAGCCCGTCTGATGAGTATCCAGCCCCGTCTGATGAGCCGCGGGCAAAACCCGCGGCCGACGCGAAGCAAACCCCGCAAGTCCGGAAGGAACCCGCCATGAAAGACGACATCGTCATCGTCAGTGCAACGCGCACCCCGGTCGGGGCATTCAACGGTGTATTCGCCACCTTGCCCGCCCACGAACTGGGCAAGACGGCGATCAAGGCGGCGCTCGACCGCGCCGGCGTCGAACCGCAGCGGGTTTCCGAAGTGATCATGGGTCAAATCCTCACCGCCGGCCAGGGTCAAAACCCGGCGCGCCAGGCATCGGTCGCGGCCGGCGTGCCGGTCGAGGTGCCGGCCTGGGGCGTCAATCAGCTGTGCGGCTCGGGACTGCGCTCGGTCGCGCTCGGCTACCAGGCCATCCTCAACGGCGATTCCGAGATCGTGGTCGCCGGCGGCCAGGAATCGATGAGCGTCGCGCCGCACTGCGCGCATCTGCGCGGCGGCGTCAAGATGGGCAATTTCGAAATGATCGACACCATGATCAAGGACGGCCTGTGGGACGCGTTCAACGGCTATCACATGGGCAGCACCGCCGAGAACGTGGCGCGGCAGTGGCAGATTACGCGGCAGCAGCAGGACGAGTTCGCGGTCGGCTCGCAGAACAAGGCCGAGGCCGCACAGAAGAGCGGGAAATTCAAGGACGAGATCACGCCCGTGACGGTGAAAACCCGCAAGGGCGACGTCATCGTCGACGCCGACGAATACCCGAAACACGGCACCACGCTGGAGGCGATCGCAAAACTGCGTCCCGCCTTCGACAAGGAAGGCACCGTCACGGCCGGCAACGCCTCCGGCATCAATGATGGCGCCGGCGCGGTGGTGCTGATGAAGGCGAGCGAAGCCGCCAAGCTCGGCAAGACGCCGCTCGCCCGCATCGTGTCGTGGGCGCAGGCCGGCGTCGATCCGAAGATCATGGGCACCGGGCCGATCCCGGCCTCGCGCGCGGCGCTGAAAAAGGCCGGCTGGTCCATCGGCGACCTCGGCCTGATCGAGGCCAACGAGGCGTTCGCCGCGCAGGCCTGCGCCGTCAACAAGGACCTCGGCTGGGACACCAAGAAGGTCAACGTCAACGGCGGCGCCATCGCGCTCGGCCATCCGATCGGCGCCTCGGGCACGCGCGTGCTGGTGACGCTGCTCTACGAAATGGGCAAGCGCAACGCCAAAAAGGGGCTGGCGACGCTCTGCATCGGCGGCGGCATGGGCATCGCCATGTGCGTCGAGCGTTAGCGTTAGAGGCAGAAGGTCAGAGGACGGCGATCCGCTTTTTGCTCGATCCGACATCTGTCATCTGACAATTCGCGAACTTTTGCGGCCCGCGGAAAGGGTGCAAATCCGGGAGGAGATCATGCCCCGTGTTGCGTTGGTGACGGGCGGCACGCGCGGTATCGGCGCGGCGATTGCGAAGGCGATCAAGGCAGCCGACTACAAGGTCGCGGCCACTTATGGCGGCAACGAGGAAGCAGCAAACAAATTCAAGGCCGAGACCGGCATTCCCGTCTACAAATGGGACGTGTCGTCGTTCGATGCCTGCGCGGCCGGCGTCAAGAAGGTCGAGGCCGAGCTCGGGCCGATCGAGGTCCTGGTCAACAATGCCGGCATCACCCGTGACGGCGTGTTCCACCGCATGACGCCGGAAAACTGGAACGCGGTCATCAACACCAATCTCGGCTCGCTGTTCAACATGACGCGGCAGGTCATCGAAGGCATGCGCGCGCGCAAATTCGGCCGCATCATCAACATTTCCTCGATCAACGGCCAGAAGGGCCAGATGGGGCAGGTCAATTACTCGGCCGCCAAGGCGGGCGAACTCGGCTTCACCAAGGCGCTGGCGCAGGAAGGCGCCCGCGCCGGCATCACCGTCAACGCCATCTGCCCGGGCTACATCAACACCGAGATGGTGCAGGCGATGCCGAAGGACGTACTGGAAAAATCGATCCTGCCGCAGATCCCGATCGGACGGCTTGGCGAGCCCGAAGAAATCGCGCGCTGCGTGGTGTTTCTCGCCTCCGACGACGCCGGTCTCATCACCGGCGCGACGCTGACCGCGAACGGCGGGCAGTATATCGCCTAATTCGCTGCCGCCCGCATAGCGGAAAGGTTACTCATTCGGCTCCCAGCCATCCGGCGCCAGCTCAAGGCCGGAAAACTGGAACGCGGTCATCAACACCAATCTCGGCTCGTTGTTCAACATGACGCGGCAGGTCATCGAAGGCATGCGCGCGCGCAAATTCGGCCGCATCATCAACATTTCCTCGATCAACGGCCAGAAGGGCCAGAT
>JASHSE010000201.1 GCA_030036975.1 Xanthobacteraceae bacterium
TGCATCGCGCCCGCCAGGGTGCTCAACGACTTCGGCTACGTCACCTTGCGGTTCGACATGCGCGGCTGCGGCAAGAGCCAAGGCGAATTCGGCCGCGTCATCTGCCTCGAACAGGTCGAGGACACCGGCAACGCGCTCGAATTTCTGTCGCAGCATCGCAACGTCGATCCCGGCCGCATCGCCGTGATCGGCTCGAGCTTTGGCGGCGCGGTCGGCGTCTATGCGGGCGGCACCAATCCGCGCGTCGCCGCGGTGGTGTCGAACGGCGGCTGGGGCCACGGCGAGCGCAAATTCCGCGGCCAGCACCGGACGCCGGAGGCGTGGGAAAAATTCACCAAAATGCTCGAAGCCGGCCGCGCGCAGCGCGCCCGCACCGGCCAATCCTTGATGGTGCCGCGCTACGAGATCGTGCCGATCCCCGACCACGTGCGGGCGAACCTGGAACGCCAGGGCGTCGGCATGCTGGCGCCCAATTCGGTGGAAATGTTTCCGGCCGAGACCGCGCAGAGCATGTTCGATTTCCGCGCCGAGGAGGTGGTCGGCGCCATCGCGCCGCGGCCGCTGCTGCTCATCCACGCGGCAAAAGATTCAGTGACGCCGACCGAGCAATCGGTCGAAATGTTCAAGCGCGCCGGCCAGCCCACCGAGCTGCACCTGTTCGCCGGGCTCGATCATTTCCTGTTCGCAGAAAAATCGACTCGCGTCTGGAACGTGCTGCGGCAATGGCTCGACACGTATTTCCCGGAGAAAATGTAGCCTGGGTTGAGCGAAGCGGAACCCGGGGAAGCCGGGAAGACTTCAATATCGCCCGCCGGGTAGGCGACGGTTCGCCTCGCCCGCCGGCGTGCAAGGCTGGCTTCCGGCCGGCCGACTCTGCCTCTACCGGAAGGGAGTCGAACCCTCTGGATCGCTGCGAAAGGTTTCAGATCGTTTGACGATCATCCTCCTTTCCTGCTCTCCTGACGCTATCGGATATCGCTTCGCTCCATCCGGGCTACGGTCCGGCAACCAATCGAGGAAACGGCCATGCCTGTGAGCACCATTCGCGGCGTCAACATCAACTGGCGGACGGTTGGCGACCGCGGCCCGTGGGTCATGATGACGACGGGCGGCCGGCGCGGCCACGACGAATTCATTCCGCTGGCGCAGAAGATCGCCCAAAACGGCTTCCGCGTCATGCTGCACGATCGCCGCAACACCGGCGCGTCCGACCTCTGGATCGAGGGCGACGAAGGTGAAGAGGCGATGTGGCTCGGCGACATGTACGAATTGATGGCGAGCCGCGACGCGCTGCCGGCGTTCTTCTCCGGCTCGTCGGCCGGCGCCCGCACCTCGATCCGGTTTTATCTGCGCTATCCGCAGGCGGTGCGCGGGCTGCTCTTGCTGCGCGTCACCGGCGGCGCGTTCGCCGCCGGCCGGCTGCCGGAGCAGTATTACGGCCAATTCATCAGCGCCGCGCAGCAAGGCGGCATGGCGGCGGTCTGCGCCATGGATGCCTGGAAGGAGCGCTTCAAGGAGAACCCGCGCGGCCAGGATTATCTCGCCAGGCTGCCGGTCGACAAATTCATCACCGTGTTCACCCGCTGGAACCAGATTTTCGAAGCCGGCGCCAACCTGCCGGTGATGGGCGTGACCGAGCAGGAGCTGCGCTCCATCAAGGTCCCCACCATCATCATTCCGGGCAACGACAACACCCATTCCAGCGCCTCCGGCCTCGTCGCCCAAAGACTCATTCCGGGCAGCGAACTGCACCGCCTGCCGATCAGCGACCAGGACGTGCCGCTGATCCTGTTCCCGGAATGGGGCACCTACGAGGACGAGATCGCCCGCGTCTTCGTCGACTTCATGCAGCGCGCCGTTACAGCCGAAAAAAGCGCGGCGTGACACGCTGCCGCCGTCGATTGCTGCGCTGCCGCATCGCGCATCCGCAGCACGAAAGTCGCTTTGCATCGCGCCGCGCCGGGGCTATTCTTCACCGCAAGGGTGCTAAACAGCCCGATGGCGAACTATAATGTTCGGGCGGTCGAGAGGCAGTACCGGGGGGAAATCATGGATGAGCAAACCGAAAATCGATCGGGATGGAGCTGGTGGTATCTGCTTCTCCTCGTCCAATTCGTCTTTTTGCTTTGGCCCGCTTACTACAACAAAGTCGAACCTTCTTGGCTGGGAATTCCATTCTTTTATTGGTACCAGATGCTCTGGGTAATTATCAGCGCGGTTCTGATCGCGATCGTGTACTTCGTGACCGAGGAATAGTTCGTCATTTCTCGAACGAACCGCCGCGCAGAGCACAAAGTGGAAAACCGGGGAGAGATGCCGTGGCTGAGGTCAATTGGACCGCTCTGATCATCTTCGTGCTGCTGTTTGCGTTCATCACATGGTTGGGCTTTGCCGCCGCCAAATGGCGCAAGGGCGATCTTGACCAGCTGCATGAGTGGGGTTTGGGCGGGCGGCGCTTCGGCACGATTATCACCTGGTTTCTGATCGGCGGCGATATCTACACTGCCTATACCTTCGTCGCCGTTCCGGCGCTGGCCTTCGGCGCCGGCGCCATCGCTTTCTTCGCGGTGCCCTACGCCATCCTCATCTACCCGATCCTGTTCCTGCCCTTCCCGCGGCTTTGGCATGTCTGTCACAAGCACCAATACATCACTGCGGGCGACTTCGTGCGCGGCCGTTTCGGCAATCGCTGGCTGGCGCTGGCGGTGGCGATCACCGGCATCGTCGCGACCATGCCGTATATCGCGCTGCAACTGGTCGGCCTGCAAGTCGTCATCGCCGGGCTGGGCATTTCCGGCACCGGCTATGCCGGCGATCTGCCGCTGATCATCGCCTTTATCGTTCTGGCCGCCTTCACCTATTCGAGCGGCCTGCGCGCGCCCGCCTCGATCGCGATCGTCAAGGATCTGCTGATCTACACCACGGCGTTCGTGGCCGTAATCGTCATTCCAATCCAGCTCGGCGGCTTCGGAAAAATCTTTGCTGCCGTGCCGCCGGCGAAGCTGCTGTTGGCCGCTCCCGGCGCCAACACGACCGGCGCCTACGGCGTCTACGCCACGCTGGTGCTCGGCTCGGCATTTGCGCTTTTCCTCTATCCGCACTCCATCACCGGCATCCTCAGCGCCAGCAGCGGCCGCGCTGTGCGCCGCAATGCCGCGATACTGCCGGGCTACACGTTCATGCTCGGTCTGCTCGCCCTTATGGGCTTCTTCGCAATTGCCGCAGGAGTAAGCGCCCTGCCCGAATACGCCGCAGGCTTCAAACAGTTCGGTAACAATTTCGCGGTGCCGGCGCTGTTCCTGCACAGCTTCCCGTCGTGGTTCGTCGGCTTTGCCTTTGCCGCCGTCGGCATCGGCGCGCTGGTGCCGGCCGCGATCATGTCGATCGCCTCGGCCAATCTTTACACCCGCAATATCCATCGTGAATTCTTCAACAGGAACCCGAGCGACCGTGAGGAAGCGCAAATGGCGAAATGGGTGTCGCTCATCGTCAAGCTGGGTGCGCTCGTCTTCATCATTTTCGTGCCGACGCAATATGCCATCTACCTGCAGCTCCTTGGCGGCATCCTGATCATCCAGACCGTGCCGTCGGTGATGCTGGGGGTCTATACGCGCTGGTTCGACGATTGGGCGCTGCTCATCGGCTGGGCGGTCGGGACCGGTGTCGGTTGCTGGATGTTCGTCGCGGCGAAACTTGCCCCGAGCTACCCGCTGGCGATCGGCGGCCATACCTTCCCGGGCTATACGGCGCTCTACACGGCGGTCCTCAACCTGCTCGTGGTCGTCGTGTTGACGCCCGTGTTTCGGGCCATGCGCGCGAAATCGGCTGAGCTGGACGAGACCGTCGCGGCGGATTATCGGGCCTGAGCTCCGCGCCGCGCGGCGCAATTCTGTCGCTGGCGGATTGGCAGCGGCGTACCTACATGGCGGCTGCGGCGCCGTGACGCCGCGGCAAGACGTTTCAGGTTCGCCATGTCGCCGGTTGCTTTGCTGC
>JASHSE010000202.1 GCA_030036975.1 Xanthobacteraceae bacterium
TCGTGCGCGATGCATCGGACCTGGACCAGCGGATCCCGCGCTGGGTGACCGCTTTTTTGCGGCATTTCTGGCAGTCCGCCGGGCGGGCGGCGGCGCCTTCAGCCGGTGGTGCGGCCTGTTAGGGCGTCCCTGCAGCGGAATGCGGTTCCGCCCGTTGCGGCATATTGCCCTCGTCGGGCGGAGCCGGTATCAAGACCCGCAACGCGGCGGTCCACGGCGCCTAGTCGGAACGGTGCTCGGCGGGGCACCGACGTTTTGTCGAGCAGATCGGGTCGGGAGAGAGCATCGTGCGCGAGCTGTTGCAGCGGTATTTCGGAACGCTGGAAGGCGCGCTGAGCGGCGCCGAGGTGACGGATTTTTCCGGCAAGATGCTGACGCTCGAAGACGGCTGCGATTGGGTGCGCCGCATCGCCCACCAGGCTCATGACGCCGGCGACAAGATCATCTTCGTCGGCAACGGCGGCAGCGCCAGCATCGCCAGCCATCTGGCGATCGATTTTTCCAAGAACGGCGGCCTGCGCTCGATGGCATTCAATGACGCAGCGGCGCTCACCTGTCTCGGCAACGATCTCGGCTATGAGAACGTGTTCGCCACCCAGATCGATTTTCATGCCCGTCCCGGCGATGTTTTGATCGCGATATCGAGCTCCGGCCGCTCGCCGAACATCTTGGGCGCCGTAAAGGCGGCCCGCCAGCGCGGCTGCAAGGTGGCGACGTTCTCGGGCTTCACCGAAGAAAACGAATTGCGGAAGAGCGGCGACGTCAATTTCTACATTCGCGCCCGCGAATACGGCTTCGTCGAAGTGGCGCATCTGGCGCTCTGCCACGCCGTGCTCGACATCGACATGGGCTGGCGGCCGCCGGCGTGACGCCGCGCGGCGATCGCCTTTGATCCGCAATGGCGATCGACGACCTTGGCCTTTGGTGCGACACCGGCGCGGCGGATTGGGCCTTCCGCCCGGCGCTGTTTCTCGACCGCGACGGCGTCATCGTCGCCGATACCGGCTATCTCGGCCGGGCCGAAGACGTGTGTCTCCTCGACGGCGCGGCCTGCGCGATTGCGCGCTGCAATTGCTTACGGATTCCCGTCGTCGTGGTCACCAACCAGTCCGGCATCGCCCGCGGTTATTATGCGTGGAGCGGATTCCACGCGGTGCAGACGGCCTTGTCCGCAGCGCTGGCCACCGCCGGCGCCCGGCTCGATGCAGTGCTTGCCTGCGCTTATCATGCCGACGGAAAACAGCCATTGCGCCGCGCCGCGCATCCTTGGCGCAAGCCGAATCCGGGCATGATCCTCACCGCCGCCGAACGCATGAATCTCGACCTGTCGCGATCATGGATCGTCGGCGACAAGCCGGAGGATCTCGCCACCGGCGCGGCTGCCGCGCTCGCCGGCGGCACTTTGATCGGCTCCGATGCCGGCGCGCGGCGGCAGGCGTTGCGGCTCGAAACCGCGCGCTTCGCCGTGACGGCTGCCGCAAGCTTGGCCGACGCTGTCGACGCGCTGCTCGAAGCCGGAGTTTTGGCGGTGCGGCCATGAGCGTCATGCCAGGCGCGCCGCCGCTGTTGTCGCCGCGCAAGGAAGCGATCCGCAGCCGCGCCGATGCAGCCGCGCCCGAGCGCGCCAAATGGCGCCGGCGCGCCGCCTTCTTTCATAGCGAGGATTTGCGTTACCTAAAGTTTCTCATTCCTCAAGGTGCGCGCGTCCTGGAGATCGGTTGCTGCACCGGCGAATTGCTGGCCGAGCTGAAACCGTCATTCGGCGTCGGCGTCGATCTCAGCGCGGCCTCGATCGAACTCGCCCGGCGCGCCTATCCGAACCTGCACTTTTACGTCGCCGACGTCGAAGCCCCGGATCTCATCCGCTCGCTGCCCGGGCCGTTCGACTTCATCGTGATCGTCGACACGTTGGGTTCGCTCGACGATTGCCAAAGCATGTTTGAAAATCTGCACACGCTGTGCAGCCGCGAGACGCGGCTGATCGTCGGCTATTATTCGCACCTGTGGTATCCGCTCCTGAAACTCGCCGAATCGCTCAGCCTGAAAATGCCGGTGCCGCCGCAGAACGTGCTGGCGCCGGACGACATCGTGGCGCTCGCCGCGCTCGGAGATTTCGAGGCGATAAAAAGCGAGCGGCGGCTGTTGTCGCCGCTGCGCCTGTTCGGCTTGGGTCGTCTGCTCAATCGTTTCGTGGCGCTGCTTCCGCTGATAAACAGCCTCTGCCTGCGCCACTATACGGTGTGTCGCCCGCTGCGTTGCCCTGACGAGCCGCCGCGCAGCGCGAGCATCGTCATCCCGGCGCGCAACGAGCGCGGCAACATCGCGGCGGCCGTGCGACGCATTCCGCAGTTTGCGCAAATGCAGCAAATCATCTTCGTCGAAGGTCATTCCCGCGACGACACCTGGAGCGAGATCGAACGCGTCATCGCAGCCCATCCGCAGCGCGACATCAAGGCGTTGCATCAGCCGGGCACCGGCAAGGCCGACGCCGTCTATGCCGGCTTCGCTGCCGCCAGCGGCGACGTGCTGATGATCCTGGACGCCGATCTCACCATGCCGCCGGAGCAATTGCCGAAATTCTGGGAAGCGATCCGTTCCGGCAAGGGCGAATTCATCAACGGCACGCGCCTCGTCTATCCGCTCGAGCATGACGCCATGCGCTTTCTCAACCTGATCGCCAACAAGCTGTTCTCGCAGGCCTTCACCTGGCTGCTCGGCCAGCGCTTTACCGATACGTTGTGCGGCACCAAGGTGCTGCGGCGGTCCGACTACGAACGGCTCAAGGCAGGACGCAGCTATTTCGGCGAGTTCGATCCGTTCGGCGATTTCGATCTGATCTTCGGCGCCTCGAAGCTCAACTTGAAAGTCGTCGAAGTGCCGATCCGCTATGCCAGCCGGACCTACGGCGAGACGCAGATTTCGCGCTTCCGCCACGGCCTGCTGCTGCTGCGCATGGTCATGTTTGCCTTGCTGCGCATCAAGGCCCAGTGACGGCGTAGGCAGCGCCGCTAGGCGATGCTAAAGGATGGCAGGCTCTGCGCGGGGCGTTCGATTCCATGGCTCGACCGGCTGGCAAGACCGCATTGATTACCGGCGTGACCGGGCAAGACGGCGCTTATTTGGCCGAGTTTTTGCTCGCCAAGGGCTACCGCGTCCACGGCGTCAAGCGCCGCTCGTCGTCGTTCAACACGGCGCGGGTCGATCACCTTTATCACGATCCGCACGAGGAGGGCGTCGCGTTCGACATGCACTACGGCGACGTCACCGACGCAACCAATGTGATTCGCATCGTGCAGGAGACGCAGCCCGACGAGATTTACAATCTCGCCGCGCAATCGCACGTCCTGGTCTCGTTCGAGACGCCGGAATACACCGCCAATGCCGACGGGCTCGGCACGCTGCGCCTGCTCGAGGCGATCCGGATTCTCGGCCGCGAGCGGCAGACCCGGTTTTATCAGGCCTCGACATCGGAAATGTTCGGCCTGGTCCAGGAAATTCCGCAGACCGAACGCACGCCGTTTCGCCCGCGTTCGCCGTACGGAGCGGCCAAGCTCTATGCGCATTGGATCACGGTGAATTACCGCGAGGCGTACGGCATGCACGCCTCGACCGGCATTCTGTTCAATCACGAAAGCCCGATCCGCGGCGAAACGTTCGTCACCCGCAAGGTCACGCGCGCCGTCGCCGCGATCGAGCTCGGCTTGCAGGACCGCTTGTTTCTCGGCAATCTCGACGCCGCGCGCGATTGGGGCCATGCGCGCGATTACGTCGAGGGCATGTGGCTCATTCTGCAGCAGCCGGAGCCCGACGACTACGTGCTGGCGACCGGCGAGAGCCACACTGTGCGCGAGCTTGCCGAAAAAGCCTTCGCCACGGTCGGTCGCCGCGTCGTCTGGCGCGGCAGCGGCGTCGACGAGCAGGGCGTCGATGCCAGCGACGGCGGCGTGCTGATCGAAATCGACCGGCGCTATTTCCGCCCGACCGAGGTCGACACGCTGCTTGGCGACGCCACCAAGGCGCGCACCAAGCTCGGCTGGCGGCACAAGACCACATTCGACGCGCTGGTAAAGGAAATGGTCGAGGCCGATCTGGTCGCGGTACGGGACGAGCAAAATCGCCGGAACCGCGCCGAGTAGCGCTTGCTTGACTTGCGCGCCGGAACCAATCCATTGAGACGCCGCCGTTCGGCGGCGCGGGCCGGCCGGTCAGCTTAAGAGCGCAGCATGGCTTCTCGCATTGTGCCTTTGATCATGTGCGGCGGCGCCGGCACGCGGCTGTGGCCGGCTTCGCGCGAGAACCGGCCCAAGCAATTCCTGCAATTGTTCGGCCGCACGTCGACCTTTCAGGAAACCGTCCGCCGCGTCGGCGATCCGGCGCTGTTCGGCCGGCCGATCGTCGTGACCAACAGCCAATATCGCTTCCAGGTCGCCGAACAACTCGCCGCGATCGGCAGCGAGGCTGATATTCTGCTCGAGCCGGCGCGCCGCGATTCCGGGCCCGCGATCGCGGCCGGCGCGGTTTTCGCCCGGCGCCGCGACGGCGACGTCGTCGTCGCGGCACTCGCCGCCGATCACGTCATCGATGACGCCGCCGCCTTCGCCGAGGTGTGCGCCACCGCCGCGCCCGCCGCTGCCGCCGGTCGGATCGTCACCTTCGGCGTGCGCCCGACGCGGCCGGCGACCGAATACGGCTACATCCGCGCCGGCGCGGCGCTTGGCGCCGGTCTTTTCGCGGTCGAGCAATTCGTTGAAAAACCGGACGCAGCTAAGGCGCAGCTTTACGTCGCCGACGGCTATTTGTGGAATTCCGGCAATTTTTTGTTCCGCGCCGATTTGCTGCTGGCCGAGTATCAGCGCTTCGAGCCCGACAGCGCCGCTGCAGTCACCGCGGCGGTCGAGGCGGCGGGCCGTGATCTCGGTTTCGTCACGCTGGCGCGCGAAGCGTTTGCGCGCGCCGTGGCGAAATCGATCGACTACGCGGTGATGGAGCGCACCAGCCACGCCGTGGTGATGCGGGTGTCCTACGGCTGGTCCGACGTCGGCTCCTGGCAGGCGGTCTGGGAGCTGTCGAAGCGCGATGCTGCCGACAATGCCGGACAGGGTGCGGCGTTCTTTGCCGACGCCAGCGGCTGCTACGCGGTCGCCGACAAGCAGCTCGTTGCGCTCTTCGGCGTGGAAGACATGGTGGTGATCGCGACTGCCGACGCCGTCCTGGTGACACCGCGCGCGCAGGCCGACGCGCTGCGGCACCTCGTTGACAAACTCAAGGACGTGGCCCCTGCGGTCACCGCCGATCATCTGAAAGTGCACCGCCCGTGGGGCTCCTATCAATCGGTCGACGACGGCGAGCGCTTCCATGTCAAGCGCATCGTGGTCAGGCCGGGCGGGCGCTTGTCGCTGCAGCTGCATCACCACCGCGCCGAGCATTGGGTGGTGGTACGTGGAACCGCGCGCGTCACCATCGGCGACGAGGTCAAGGTGCTGCACGAGAACGAATCTATCTATGTGCCGAGCGGCGCCCGGCATCGTCTGGAGAATCCCGGCAAGATCGATCTCGAAGTGATCGAGGTACAGACCGGCTCGTACCTCGGCGAGGATGACATCATCCGCTTCGAGGACGATTACCACCGATCTTGAACCGCGAATCGCGCGGCGTTGCCCCCATTGCCCCCATAATGTGCGTCTGCTGCCAAAATGGGCGCTGGCGACATCAGGCCGCCGTCAGCGTTTCGGCTATGTTCCGGTATCGAGCAGCCGTAAGGCTCAGATGCAAAATGTGTGCGTGTTCGATCGCGGCGCTGGTCGCCAGTCGGCCTGGGCCGTGCTAGGGAGGGGATGGGCGGGCGGCGGCTGGGGTGGCTAGCGGGCAGGCGGGGTCCCGTGGCGAGGGTGAGGGTGTCATAGTGGCGGGGAATGGCAGCTTACGGTTGGGCGTAATCGGCGTCGGCGTCATGGGCAGCAACCATGCGCGGGTGCTCTCCGACATGGCCGGCGTCGAACTGGTCGGCGTTGCCGATCCTGACCGCAAGCAGCGCGATTTCGTCGCCGGCACGCTCGGTTGCGGCGCCGTTGCCGATGCCGGCGCGCTGCTGCGCAGCGGGATCGATGCCGCGATCATCGCCGCGCCCACGCACCTGCATCATGCCATCGCGCTGCAATGCGTCGAGGCGGGCGTCCATGTCCTGGTCGAGAAGCCGATCGCCTCGACTATCGAGGAAAGCCGCGCCATCGTCGCTGCGGCGCGCCGGGCCGGCGTCGCGCTCATGGTCGGCCACGTCGAGCGCTTCAATCCGGCGGTGCAGTCGATCAAGCGCGCCATCAAGGACCAGGCCATCCTGTCGATCGCGATCACGCGGGTCGGACCGTTTCCGCCGCGCATGTCCAACGTCGGCGTCGTCATCGATCTCGGCGTGCACGACATCGACCTGATCCGCTGGTTCACCGAATCCGAGATCGTGGAAATCCAGCCGCAAATGTCGAGCGCCGTGGCGGAGCGCGAAGACATCGCGTTGCTGCAGTTCCGCACCGCCTCGGGCGTGCTCGCCCACATCAACACCAACTGGCTCACGCCGTTCAAGGCGCGCAATATTCACGTCGCCACCCGCGACAAGTATCTCATCGCCGATCTCTTGACCCTGCAGGTCACCGAGTGCTTCGGCTTCCAGCCGGACGGCAGCTATTCGATGCGGCATCTGTCGGTCGGCTATGCCGAGCCGTTGCGCGCCGAGCTGGTCGCCTTCGTCGATGCGGTGAAGAGCGGCGAGCGCCCGGCCGTCACCGGCGAGGA
>JASHSE010000203.1 GCA_030036975.1 Xanthobacteraceae bacterium
GCGCAGCTGAGCCTGGTCAACTATCTCTCGGCGGTTACCGGCTAAGACCGAAGGCGGAAATCGGCGGCGGATTTCCCGACCAGCCGCTACGAATCCTGCGGCGCTCCGGGCCCCAGTTCGGCAAAGAGCGGCCCGAGGAAGGACTCGAATTTGCGCCAGCGCCCGACCGATTCCTTGTAGATCGGCTTTCGCACCTGGCTCGCGCTGGCGGTGCGCACCGCCCGCTTGGCGTGGTGAAAGTCAAGACAGCGGGCGTCCCAGGCGAGTCCACAATGGGCAACGATCCGGCGCGCAACGGCTTCCGGATCGCCGATCAATTCTTCGTACTGCACGTCCATGATGCGTCCCGGCGGCAGCACCGCGTGCCAATGCGCCATGAGCGCCTGATAATGCCGGTAATAGCGGCCGAGTTCGGCGAGGTCGTAGGTGTGCGGGTGTGCCTTGGTGAAATGCGTCGCGAAGCAGGAGACGCATGTGTCGGCGGCGTCGCGCACCGCGTGAACGATCGTTGCGTTAGGCAGTGCAAGATGGATCAGTCCGGCAAAGAGGAAGTTGAACGTCATCTTGTCGGTGATGCGCGCTGCCGCCGGCGCCTGCCGGGCGATTCTGTCGACATAGAAAGCGCCCAATGCGCCGAAATGCGCCGCCGACATTGCCTGTATCATTTCGGGAAAAGGCGGGCGGCCCGGCAAGGCGTTGCGTATGGAGCCCAGAGCTTGATCGAACAGATCGATTTCGCCGGCGCCGAAGACCTGCGGATGGCTGGCCAATATCTGCTCGATCAGCGTCGTGCCCGAACGCGTCATGCCGATGACGAATACCGGAAGGGCCGAAGGCTCCCCGCAGCCTTGCCGCATCTCGACGACGTTGCCGGTGATCAGCTCGCGCAGACGATTCATCAGACCGAGCGTGGCAACCTCGTCGTAGACAATTTGGCCGCGCGTAAGGGAGTTGGCGTTGAGCAAATGGCGGAACGCTTTCGCCGTCTGGCCGATGTGCTCGTAAGCCTTGGCCAACGCGAAATGCAGATGGATTTGGTCCGCGGTTGAAAGCGCGGAAGGGTGCTCCGCCAAGGCTTCCAGTGCCGTAACAAAGGGGTCGCCGGCGACGAACTGCCGGACCGCGGCAAGATTGTTGTAGTACGCGACGTTGCGCGGCGCGAGAATGATCGCCCGTTCGAAAGCCGCTCTGGCTTCCGCGAGTCGGCCCCGCGCCTTCATCAGCAGTCCGAGGTTGTTGTACGCCCCGTCAAATCGAGAATCGGCCTGGATGGCCTGCCGGTATTTCGCCTCGGCCTCGGCGAACCGGCCAAGGTCCGCAAGCGCGAGCCCGCAATTGCACAGCGCTTCCGGGTTATCGGGTTGCAGCTCTAGCGCGCACTCGAATGCGAGGACGGCGGCTTCGGGCTTGCCCAGCGCACCAAGCGCGTGGCCGAAATTGTTGTAGATTTCCGGCAGGTCCGGCCGGCGCCCGAGGATTTGCCCGTAGCAGGCGATCGCCTCGGCAAATCGTCCGGCCCGGTGGTGCGCGAAAGCATCGTTGCAAAGCGCAGCCAGATCGTCCGCCGGTCCCGGCGTCGCGGAATGCGCCGGTTCTGGACTGGATAGCGCAAGCAATGACATGGCCATAAGTGCTGCGGGGCGCTCACGGGTCGTTAAAGGATCAGGCTGAATGAAGCGTTAACGGGGCCATGGCGCGAAGACTTGCCGAAGGCGATTTTTCGGTCATTCCCCGCGCCGGCCATCGTCAGCGGCAACGCTCTCATCGGCTTTGGTCCTGACAAATATCGAATCGCCGGCTGAGGTTGCGTTGCGCCCGAAATTGTCGGCAAAGCGCGTATCGACGAGGTAATCGCCGGGATGCGCGCACAAGAAGCCTCGTAACGCCGGCCGTTTGATGTCGCTGTCCTCGACCACCAGGTAATCGCCCGGCGAGAGATATTTGTGAAATTGCTCGAGGACCCCGCCGACGTTCTGATGCGCGTCCTCGACCACCAACCAGGGATGCGGCTCGAAGGCGAAGAGATCAGGGTCGAACAGCCGCTCGGGAGCGTGGCAATCGCCCTGGTAGAAGCTGACGAGAGGATGCTGCAGCGCCGGCTTCACGCGATCGACCGAGTGGACTCGGCCTGCGACGCCCGCAAAAGCCATATGGTCGGCGAACCAGGCGGCGCTGGCGCCGAGCCCGGACCCGATTTCGAATATCGTGCGCGGACGCAGTTCGGCGATCAGCGCGGGGTACATGGCGAAATCGAAGACGTTCTTCATCAGCGGCTGACCGCGCCAGCGCATCAGCGAGGGAGCGCCCTGGCAAGTCAGCAGCACGTCGGCGCCAAACTCGGTGCCGAAGCGCGGATGGTAGTGGATTTGCGACCTTTCCCGCTCGGCGAATGTCACGAAGCGGCCCTGCCGCCAGCGGTCGAGAAACAGCCGCAGCCGCAGCAGGTCCCATTGCAAGTCGCCGTACGCCTGGGCCTGAGCGGCGCTCTCGCGCACGCTTTCTTCCCACGGGCGGCTCGCATCGAATTCGGTCAGACGGCGAACCACGCGCGCGAACCAGCCGTCGAACACGCTGAGCAGGCCGCCCTGGTCGCGCTCGACTTTCTCCCGCATCGCGCGCGAATAGTCGAGCGCCGCCTTCTTCAGTTCGTCGCCCGCGATCAGGCCGCTTGCCTGCGCGATCAGATCGTGGGGAAGCGGCCGGCCCATTGCCCGTGCTAATGCCGGCTGCGCAACCCGGCGGCGATGCGGCGGTTGATGTTGATGAGATTTTTGAGGTGTTTTTCCTGCGGCTTGGTCATGAGCGAAAACGTCTCGCACATGACGAACGCGCCAAGCGTCTTGAGGTTTTCGCACAACGGCTGCGGCAGCCTGTTGTCGTCCCTGATCACGGCGTCGAGGAACACGGTCCAGAGCCGGCGATTGTACATAACCGCTGCGTGCAGGCCGGAAGACTTGTCGTGCCGCCAGGAATCGTGCACCGCCTGCAACTGCGAGGCGGCTTTGAGCAGCAAGTTCGCTTCCAGTTCGCGCGGTCCGGCTATCTCCTTGGCGGTTTTCGCATAGGCTTTGCTGGCGTAGTTCATCGGCAGACTTTCCTCTTCGCAGGCAATAAGCTTGCGCGTTTCCTTTAACGCTTTATACAGCGCGCCCGTTAAGATTAGTTTATTGATACGATCGGTGAGGACGCAATCGCCGAAAATGACGCGTTCGCCGGACTTAAGTTCGATCTTGAGCGGCACTTTGGCAACCTCGCCGTGGCGGCTTCGATCGTTGCGGATTGCAGTTAAAGCGGCGCTAAAGATGCGACTGGCCGATCGCGAGCGGCGCAGCGCGTTCCGCGCAACCCATCCGCTTTACGCCGGCCGGTTGTCGGCCGGCCGCAACAGCAAAAACGGCGGGGTGTTTCCACCCCGCCGCCTTTCGTAGGCTTGCCAGTAAGGATTAGCTGAACAGCTTGAGCACCGACTGGTTCGCCTGGTTGGCGATGGACAGTGCGGAGATTTCGAGCTGCTGCTGGGTCTGCTCGGTGAGCAGGTCGGCGCTTTCCTGGTTCTGGTCGGCGACGACCAGATTGCTGGCGCCGGTCTGCAGCGTGTTGATCATTGCCGTCGTGAACGTCTGCCGGGTCGAGATCGTCGACGAGTTGGTGCCGAACGTCTCGGTCTGGCTCTGCACGTTCGAGATGGCGGTGTTAATCGAGCTGACCAGGTTCGACAGTGCGCCGTTGTCCTCGAACGAGCCGGCCGCCGAGCCGGTGATCGAGCTCAAGCCGAGCCCTTGGGCATTGTAGTTCACGCCCTGAATGACGAGCTGGCTGGTGCCGGTCTGGTTGAAGTCGATCGTGAGATTGTCGCCGCCGAGCAGATTAACGCCATTATAGCCGGAATCCGAGGCCATCTCGTTGATCTGACTCAACAGCCCATTGTAGTTTTCCTGCAACGTGGCGCGCGTGGTGCTCGATCCGATCGGCGCATTGTTGGTGGTGGCGTTTGTGGTGAGGCCGAGCGCGGTGGAAAACGCGTTGGCGACAACCGTAAAGCCGGTCGGGGCCGAGTTGGAGGTGAGGACCAGGTGGCCGTCGCCGTCGTCGCTCGCCGTCACCGCGCCGGAGCTGCCCAGGCCGGACGTGCCGTTGATGTCCGCTTCGATCTGGGCAAGCGAGGAGTTTGCCGCGACCGAAACACTGAACGTCGTCGAGCCGACGGCGATCAGCAGGTTGCCGCCCGACAAGCTGTTCGCGGCCGGGGTGACGGTGGTGTTATTGCCGACCGTCGTGAGGCCGAGCGATTCGGCAGTCGCGCTGTCGTCGACGGTGAAGCCGCTCGCGTTATTGCTGCTGAGCACCAGGTCGCCGCTGCCGTTTACGGCTGCGGTCACGGCGCCGCCGGTCGCGGTTCCGATGGCGGCCGCGACGCTGCTTGCGGCCTCCCCGGCGGTGATGGTGACGCTATATGACGATCCGCCGGCGACGATGTTCAGGGTGCCGGCGGTGGCCGCATTATCGAGCGCAGCGGTGACGCTGCCTGCGGTGAGACCGACCGCAGTGGCCGCGCTGCCGCCGACCGTATAGCCGCCGGTCGCCGAGGTGAGCACCAGGTCGCCGCTGCTGTTTGCGGTCGCGGTCACGGCGCCGCCGGTCGCGGAGTTGATGGCGCTTTCGATGGCGGACAGGCCCTCGTTGGCGGTGATGGCGATGCTATATGGTGACGATGTGCCCTGGGCGATCGTCAGCGTGCCGCCGCTGGTCGGGTTGGTAAATGTCGAGGCGGCGTTGTTGCCCGAGGTGGTGAGGCCGACCGCTTCCGCTGTTGCATTGTCGTCGACCGTGAAGCTGCCGGTCGTCGAGGTGAGCACCAGGTCGCCGCTGCCGTTTACGGTCGCGGTCACGGCGTTACCGGTCGCGGTTCCGATGTCGGCCGCGACTTGGCTCGCGGTAGCGCTGGCGGCAATCGAGACGACATAGTCCGATCCGCCCGCGTCGATCGTAAAGCTGCCGGCCGACAGCGTCGCCGAAACGGCGGCGACCCCGGTCAGCGTGCTCGCGTTCAGATTGACCGTTCCGGTGCTGGCGGCAGTGGTGCTGGTGAGGTCGAGCGACCCGGTCGTGGTGGAGTTGGCGAGGACTGCCGTTCCGGTCGCCGCAGCCGCCGTCGTCCAGCTGTCGGACTGCGCCTGTTGCACGGTCGACAGCGCCTGCTGCAGCAGGCTGGTGATGCCGGTGAGGCCGTTGTCGGCGGCATCGATGGTTTGCAGACCTTGTCCGATCTGGTCGAGCAAAGCGCTCAGCGAGTTGGCGGTATTGGTCAGGTTCTGCGAGGTGAAATAGGCGCTCGGGTTCTCGGCGGCCGAGTTGACCGCGTTGCCGGTCGAAAGCGCCTCCTGGGTTTGGGTCAACTCTGCGGACGTTTGCTGCAGCGACAGCAAGTTCTGCCGGATGCCCGCTGTTAAGGTGACGTCAGACATGGTGCTACCCTTCTGGTTACAGGCCGTACTGGCTTGCACTTGCTGTACGTGCCGTACCGGCGAGTGCATGGTCCGATCGCGACGATCGGCTTGCCGAACGTTTGCCTCATTTCACTTAAAGACGCGTAAATCGCCGCAGTCTCGCTGCCGGCGCACAGTTCCGGCGGCGGGGCGAGACCGTCCGCAATGCGGGACGCGCTGGGACTTGGACTTCGGTCACGCCGCCGCCGCAGGGCTTTCGCGCCGTTCGTCGTTTTGCGCGACTCGCCTTAACTCGGCGTTAACCAACCGTCTTTGCTATTTGCTAACCATAACTCGCTATTTGCTAACCTTAACAAACCCACCAAGCTCCATGACCGCCCCGACGCCATCCGGCCGGATCAATCTCGTCGTCGCCACGCCCTGCTTCGGCGGGCAGGTTTCGGTCGCCTACGCAACGTCGCTGCTCAAGCTGCAGGCGTTCATGCGCCGATTTGGCGGCGTCAATCTGACGGTGAGGTTCAAGGACGGCGACGCGTTGATCACCCGCGCGCGGGCGAGCCTGATCTCACAATTCCTCGACGATCCGGGCGCGACGCACCTGTTGTTCGTCGACGCCGATATCGGCTTCGAGCCGGAGCAGGTTTGGCGCCTGATCCAGTGCGGCGCTGACATGTGCGCTGCGATCTACCCGATCAAACTGATCGATTGGGACAAGGTGAAGTCGACGATCGAAGCCGCGCGTCCCAATCCGACTGCGGCGGCGCTCAAATACGTGTTCGAGGTCGACGACGTGAACGCGGTGACCGAGCGGGCAGGATTCGTCAAGGTTCGCTATGCCGGAACCGGTTTTTTGATGATCCGCCGCGCCGCCTTGGAAAAAATGTGCGCGCGCTACCCGCAGCTGCAATATAAGCGCGACCATTCTTGCGATGCCGCCACCGCAAGCGACAATCGCTTCGCGCTGTTTGAATGCTTGATCGCCGAGGACGGGACCTACCTGAGCGAGGATTTCGCGTTCTGCAAGCGCTGGACCGACATCGGCGGCGAGATCTGGGCCGACCTCGACAGTCGTCTCAATCATGTCGGCCCGATGACGTTTTGCGGCGATCTAGCCTCGCAGTTCACCGCCGCCTAAACCCCGTCCCGCTCGTTGCCGCGGGGCGTTTTCCCGGGGGACCAGCGGACCATGAAATAGCGCGGGAATGCGTTGCGCTGCGGGCGCGGTTCACCCGGTCAGGCCAGCATGTCGACAAGGGTGCCGCCGACGCCGGA
>JASHSE010000204.1 GCA_030036975.1 Xanthobacteraceae bacterium
ATGCGATTCGCGGCCGCTATGACCGGCCAACGACGCGCGCGGCCTGATCGAATACGGCGCATGGCTTTGCTGACCGTCGTGATCGCAACCAAAGAGCCCGTGCCGTGACGACGCTCTCGACCCCCGCGCATGCGGCATGGCCCGGCGTCACCGGCGGCGAGCGCCTGGTTCGCAATTTTCTGTTCCTGGCCACGTTCCTGCTGACGTGGTTCACGGCTTCGCCGTTCCCGGATTTGAGCGAGCCGGAATCGCTGGCGGCAAGCACCGGCGGAGATTTCCTCGGCCAGGCCGCCATGGTGCTGCTCACCGGCGCTCTCGCCGGCTTCGTTCTGATCAAGCGCTCGGCGCTGGTGCCGCGGATCGTCACGCTGCCTTTGGTCCTCGTCCTTGCCGCGTTCGCGATCTCGGCGACGCACTCCGCTTATCCCGACGTCGGCATGCGCCGCCTGGTGCTCGGCATTTTCATCATCTTTCAATCGTCCGTGCTGCTGCTGTTGCCCTACGGGCGCGAGCATTTCGCCCGGCTGCTCACGGTCGGCGCGGTCATCGTTCTGGCCGCCTGCTATTTCGGCGTCGCCTTCATGCCGCAGCTGTCGATTCATCAGGCAACCGACGTTGCCGAACCGGCGCTCGCCGGCGATTGGCGTGGCTTTTTCACCCACAAGAACGGTGCCGGCGCCGCCATGGTGGCGCTGATCTTCATCGGCATTTATGTCTATCGCACCTGGAATCGGTTCGCCGGAATTTGCATCGCTGTTTTCGCAGCGATCTTTCTGCATTTCACCCACTCCAAATCGCCGCTGAACCTGTTGCCGGTCGTTTTGCTGCTTTCATATTTGATCCAGCGCCTGCGCAACCCGCTGCCGGCCCTCGTGCTGATCCTGGCCATCCCCTTGACGTTGAACTTGCTGACCGTCGGTTCGGTGATGTTCGGCCCGATTCACAATCTGGTCGAGCATTTGCTGCCGGACCCGACGTTCACGGGCCGTAACGTCATCTGGAGCTTCGCGCTCGATCATGTGGCGCAGCGTCCGCTGTTCGGCTTCGGCTTCGAGTCGTTTTGGGGCATGCCCAATCTGGTCGCGGAATGGAATTATCTGGAATCCTGGGGCTACCGCGCCAGCGATGCGCATAACGGCTATCTCAATTTGGCGGTGACGACCGGGCTGGTCGGCCTGGCCCTGACGCTATGGTGGGTGGTGGCGCAGCCGTTCGCCGATTATTGGCGCGCCCGTGCGCTGCGCCCCGACCGGGCGCTCACCACGCTGTTCCTGCAAATCTGGCTGTTCACGCTCTGCCTCGGCAGCTTCGAATCGGTGTACTTCGCCGGCGGCAGCGCGTTGTGGTCCTTGATGGTGACGGCGGTCGTTGGACTGCGCTTTGCGACGCTGGCACGAAGTTTCGAGTGAGCCATGTTGAAGTCGTCCAACTGTCTCCTGGCCATCAACAATTACTATTATCCGCGCGGCGGCGCCGAGGTGCTGTTTCTCGAACATAATCGGATGTTCGAGAATATCGGCTGGCAGGTCGTGCCCTTCGCGATGCGCCACCCGAACAACCTGCCGACGCCATGGTCGGACTATTTCGCCGCCGAGATCGAATTCGGCGAGAGTTACGGCCTTGCCGGCAAGCTCGTGCGGGCGCCGCGCGTGGTTTATTCGCTGCAGGCGCGCAAGCGCATGCGCGACCTGCTCGACGTGGTACAGCCGCACGTCGCGCATGCCCATAACGTCTATCATCACCTGTCGCCCTCGGTGTTGCCGCTCCTCAAGGAGCGCGGCGTGCCGGTCGTTATGACGCTGCACGATCTGAAGCTGGCGTGTCCGGCCTACACGATGACGTTGGGCGGCCAGCCGTGCGAACGCTGCCGCGGCGGCAAGCTCTACAACGTCGCGCTCAACCGCTGCATCAAGGGCTCGCTGGCGCTGTCGAGCCTGGTGATGGTCGAGGCCTACATGCATCGCGCGCTGCGCCTGTACGAGGCCAATGTCGACCGCTTCGTGGTGCCGAGCCGGTTTCTCTTGGAAAAGCTCGTCGACTGGGGTTTTGCGCGCGAGCGCTTCGTCCATATCCCGAATTTCGTCGACCTCGAGCAGTTCAAGCCGGCGCGCGGCGTCGGCCGCCGCTTCGTCTATTGCGGCCGGCTCGACCGCTTGAAGGGCGTCGAGACTTTGCTGCACGCCGCCGCACTGGCGCGGCAGCCGCTCGCCATCGCCGGCAGCGGACCGGACGAAGCGCGGCTGCGCGGCATCGCGGCGCAAACCGGAAGCGACGTGGTCTTTACCGGTCATCTCGGCAAGGACGCGCTGCTCGGCCTCATCCAGAACGCGCGCGCCATCGTGGTGCCGTCCGAAGTGCCGGAGAATGCGCCATTGGCGGTGCTCGAAGCCTATGCGGCCGGGCGGCCGGTGATCGGTGCCGCCAATGCCGGCATTCCGGAACTCGTTCGCGAGGACGAGACCGGCGCGCTGTTTCCGACCGGCGACGTCGCCGCGCTCGCCGCGGCACTGGCGCGCTTTGCGGCGCTGCCCGAGAGCCGCATCGCCGCGATGGGCGCCGCCGGCCGGGCGTGGGTTGAAGACGATTTCAGCCCGTCCGTCTATCTGCAGCGCCAACTCGATCTCTACGATTGCCTTGGCGTGCGGGTGCGATGAACATGATCGCCGAACCGCCTCGGCCGGCAGGGTGCCGCCGCGCGCTGCGCGTCACCATGCTCGGCATCCGCGGCTTTCCCGACGTGCAGGGCGGCGCCGAAAAGCACGTCGAAAAACTATCGTGTGCGCTCGCCATGCTGGGCTGCGCAGTCGAAGCCATCGTGCGCGGCGGCTACGTGCCCAAGGCTCAGAAGCGCTGGCGGGGCATCGCATTCACCAGATTATGGGCGCCGCGGATCAGCGGGCTGGAAGCCTTTGTCCATACGTTGCTGGGCGTGCTGCGGGCGGCGGTCGATCGCCCCGATATCCTCCACATCCACGCCATCGGCCCCGCCGTCTTCGCTCCTTTGGCGCGGGCCCTTGGATTGCGCGTGATTGTCACGCATCACGTGCTGAACTACGAAAATGAAAAATGGGGGCCGCTGGCGCGCAGCGTTCTGCGTTTCGGCGAGTGGGCCGGCATGAGATTCGCCAACGGCCGCATCGCCGTGTCGGAAGGTCTCGCCGCGCAGATGGCTCGCGCCTATCGGGTGGCGGTCAACGCCATACCGAACGGCATCGACCGGCCGCGGGTCATCGACTCGACCACCACGCTGCAGGCCTTCGGGCTTAGTTCCGGCGGCTATGCGCTCAGCGTCGCAAGAATCGACGAGCAGAAGCGCCAACTGGACCTGATCGCCGCCTACGCGCGCTTAAAGGCGCCGCCCTGGCGGCTCGCCCTGGTCGGCGGCGCCGATTATTCGACCGGCTACGCCAACGCCGTTGCGGAAGCCGCGCGCAAGACCCCTGGTGTTGTCATGCTCGGCCATCAGAGCGGCGACGCGCTTGCCGAACTCTATTGCCATGCCGGCATCTTCGTCCTGCCGTCGAGCCATGAAGGCCAGCCGATCGCGGTGCTCGAAGCCGCAAGTTACGGGCTTGCCCTGATGCTGAGCGATATTCCGGCGCATCGCGAACTGGCGCTGCCCGGCGCGCGACTGATCGCGCTCGGCGATGTTGCCGGTCTGGCGCATCAGCTCGAAGCTTTTTTTGCTGCGCCGGTCCCGCAACGAATGCCTGGGCACGAACGTGACCGCGTATTGGCCAAGCACGATTGGCTCAATATCGCGCAGCAGACCCTGGCGGTCTATTTCGACGCTCTGTCCAGCGACGGCCGTGCAGTCGTTCCGGCGGCAAGGATCAAAGAATTATCGTAATCGTCGCCGGCCGACTGCGACAACGCCGTCGTCACGTAATAGGCGCCGATCGCGGCGAGCAGCGCGCTCGCGATGATTATGCTGGCATACGAACCGGCAATGGCCGCCGCCGCCAGCGCCGTGCAGCCGCAAGCTATCAAGATCATGTCGCGCCACGCCAGCGTGCGCACGCCGACCAATTGCCGGGCGCGCAGCGCGACGATCGGATTGAACAGGGCGACGGACAGGATCATGGCAGCGGGAATCGCGACCGGGCCGAGCCATGGCGCCAGCCCGAACGGACTCGTCATCAACACCGCAAACGAAGAGGCCGTTACCACCAGCGCGACGTTGGCCTGCCCGGCGATGATCAAGAGCCGGTCCGACGTGGCGTAGAACGAGACGACGAATGAAGGGATCGCCAGCCAGATCAGCGGCGCGCGCGCCGCCATGTAGTTGCCAAGGAGCGGCAGCAAGACCGGCGCCAGGAGCAAAACGCCGGCTATGGTCATGGCGACGGCGCCGACGGCGAGACGCCGGCACATGTCGAATTCGCGATGCAGGCCGCGATGGTCCTTGACCTCGAGCAGCCTGCCGGCGCGCGGCGCAAAGCGCTTGAGCAATGCCACTTCAAAGAACGTGAACAGCGCCGCAAGCCGCGCCGCGACCGCGTAATCGGCCACCGTCGCCGAGGAGAACAGCAGGCTCGCGATCACGATGTCGGCGGCGCCGAGCTGATTGGCGAACAGCGTCGCCATCACGAACTTGCCGCAATACGAATAATCCCAGCGCGACCAAAGCTGCCAGCCGGCGACGTCGCGGCTCGCGATGCGCCGAGCCAGCGCGAGCCATGGCAGCAGCACCGACAGCGTCAGCACGTGCGCGACGTAGACGCTCGGCAAGTGCAACAGCGCGACCAGCGGCAACAGCACGATGCGCACGGCATTGGGCGCAACGTCGCCCCAGAAAATCGATTCGGCCACCCGCGAGCGTCCCTCCAGCGCGCCCGTGGCGATGGCCAACAGCGTGGTGAAGACGACGAACGGCGCCAGTTGCTGCAGCCAGATCGCCAGCGACGGCTTGCCGAGCGCGGCGGCGACCGGCTCGGCCGCGAGCGCCGTAGCCAGGCCGATCGCCGCCGACGGAATGGCGCCCACCAGCGCCGAAAAGCGCTGCAGCCTGATCTCGGCCACCCGATCGTCGCGCTGCCGTGAAACGTGAAACAGCAGAACCAACGATCCGCCGATGCCCAGCGCCAGTCCGGTCAGCCGGTAGAATCCGAACGCCGTCATCAGATCGCCGAAACTCTGCTTCGACAGAAATCGGCTCAGCATGACGAGCACGACGAATTGCGAGGCTAACCCGAACACACGGGCTCCCGACCCGACGACCAGAATATCGAGATAGACGCGCAAAGGTCCGTTGGCGAGAGTCCCCAACAGTTTGCCGATCGGGCGCGCTAAGGGCATCTGCAAATTTGCCAAAGGTCGAAAACCTTGGCCGCATAGATACATCACATCGAAGCCGGGTCATGGGTTTCGCGGACCGTTTGCTTTTTTAGGTTAATGCACCGGCGCGCGAGGCTATGCGCTTTACCTTAACCAAGGGTTTGCATCGACATCCGTCAGGCGCGCTGGCAGCATTTTTCCGCATTCGCGCAGTGTTGGGCGGCGGTCTGACGATTTAGCGGACGCGGACGTTTATCGTCGACAATCTGAGCTGGAGCTTTCGAATTTGAGTTACGATGCGCTATTGACCGAAGCCGAGTTCGCAAAGTTCGCGCCCAATGCCGAGGTGCTGCGTTATATCGAACTGATGCGGCAGCGGCTCGGTCTGCAAAGACACGAGATGAAAGTCCTCGATTGGGGCAGCGGGCGCGGCGAATACGTGCTTTGGCTGCGCGATGCCGGCTACGACGCCTATGGCGCCGAGATCCGCCGCGAAGCGGCGGAACGCGGCAAAGATCTGTTTCGCGCCCGCAACTATGATTTCGAGCGCATCGTCAAGCGCATCGGCCCCGACTGCCGGACCGACTTGTCCGCCGGCGCTTTTCATTTCGTCTTCACCCATTACGTGCTCGAGCACGTCGCCGACATCAATGCCGTGACGCGCGAGATCGCGCGCGTGACGGCTCCCGGCGGCTACGGCTTCCACGTCTATCCGGGCAAGCTGCGGCTGATCGAGCCGCATCTGTTCATGCCGTTCGTGCACTGGCTGCCGAAAAGTTCGCTGCGCAAGTGGGCGATCAGGGCGTTTCTCGCCTGTGGCATCGAGCCGAGATGGGATTGGCTCGCGCACGAGACCATGCAGAGAAAAACCGCCGCCTATCACGATTTCTGCATGCAGGAGACATTTTATCGGCCGTTTTACGAGGTGCGCGGCAGTTTCAGCAATGTCGGCTTCGACGTGACGTCGGTTGCCGCCGATCACCCGGTGCTGCGCCGGCTGCGGGCGCTTCCGAGGCCGCTCGTCGAATGTCCCGTAAGGCTGTTTCAGACCGTCGAAATCATCGTCCGCAAGCGGCAAGCCGCGCCCTCGGGTGCATAGCTCGCGCTGCCGCGTTGCGCGTCCGCCGTGCTGTAACTTTTGCATAACTTCCAGACTTTTTTC
>JASHSE010000205.1 GCA_030036975.1 Xanthobacteraceae bacterium
AGCGCCGGATCGGGCTGCCTGCGCTCCTGCGGCGGCAGGCTTGCCGCCAAGCGCTCCTCCGCCGAGGCCGCGAACTCCGCGGGGCGGCTGGGTTCTCGGTAGGCGCCTGCACTGGTTTTCACTTCTTCGGCCATGACGTTTTCCCGCAAACATCGATGTCTGCTGGACCAATGCCGGCTGAACGGTCGGGTTCCCCCAGGCGCGGGCGCTCCGCGGAACATCGGTTCGTTAACGGCAGCTTAAGGGGCCGCCGCGAGCATGGCAGTCGCGCCACTCGCGCCGTGCTTCTTAAATTTTCATTGTCCTCGCTCTCCTAGAGTGACGCCCAACGTCTTGGCGCGCAGTCCGCTGGCCGCCGGTCGCTGAAGGGACTTTGGGGCAAGGCCGATGACCCGGGGGGAACACGGCGCCGAACAATGCAGCCGGCCGCCGTCCGACGCTGGCGGCGGTGCGCGCGCAGCGCTTGCGGCCGCCGCCGACTTGCCCGACCGCCCTTTGCTCGGCGAGCCAAGACTCGGCGAGCCAAGGCACGACGACGCAGAGACGCGGCGCGCCGTGGCGTTGCTCAATTCGATCATCGAGCTTCTGCCGGTCGGCGTCACCGTGCAGACGGAAGACGGCAGCATCATCCTGGCCAACCGCGAGGCATCAGCGCTTTCCGGCGCTGCAGCGGCCGGCGGACCAAGCGAACCGATAGACGGCTGCGCTGCGATCACCACGACGGAGCGGCCGGTGCAGGCGGCGGGCGCGACGGCCGAGCGTACGCTGTTGATCTGCGAACGGCCGGTGCACATCCTTGGCCGATCGCTGGTGCTGTCCACCGCGCTCGATTTCACCGCCCGCAGACAAGCCGAACGCGAACTGTCGCAGCGCGCCTATTTCGACGAACTGACCGGCTTGCCGAACGACGCACTGGCCCACGAGCAGGTTCGGCAGTTGCTGGCGAGCGCCGGCCAATCCGGCCAATCCGGCCGTTTCGCGTTGGCGTTTCTCGACATCGATAATTTCAAGCACGTCAACGACTACTATACGCATACGGTCGGCGACCGGCTGTTGCTCAAGATCGCGCAGCGGATCGCGGCGCGGCTTCGCGCGTCCGACGTGCTCGCGCGCATCAGCGGCGACGAGTTCCTGCTGGTGCTGGATCCGATCGAGGGTGGCGAGGATCTGGCAAAGCCGATCGAGGAGATTCTGCATGAGCTGAGGGAGCCGTTTCTCATCGAGGGTTACGAGATTCTCACCTCGGCCTCGATCGGAATAAGCGTTTATCCCGATCACGGCGTGAACTACGATACGCTGCGGCGGGCCGCCGAGATTGCGATGTATCGCGTCAAGGAAGCCAGCAAAGGCGCCGCGGCTCTGTTCGATGCCGATATGGGACGCGCGATGACCGCGCGCATGGCGCGCGAACAGCGGCTGCGGCTTGCGGTGCGCGACGGCCGCATCTGCTGCGCCTTCCAGCCCAAGGTCGACATCCGCACCCAGGACGTCATCGGCGTCGAGGCGTTGCTGCGGCTGCGCGACGAGGACGGCGTCATCCAGCCGCCGGGCGAATTCATCGGCCTCGCCATCGAACTCGGGCTGATCGACGATCTCACCTATCTGGCACTCGCCGAAATCGTCAAATCGATGGACCTGCTCGACGACGCGTTCGGCGCCCAGCCGACGATCAGCATCAACGTCGCGGCCAAGCAGGCGAGCGATGCCGGATTCATGACCGGCTTCTGCGAGGAGCTGAAGGCGACCAATTGCGCCAGCCGTTTCATGGTCGAGGTGACGGAAGACGCGTTCCTGGCCAAGACCGAGTTTCAGACGCAGTTTCTGCCGATGCTGCGCGACATCGGCGCGCGGGTTTCGATCGACGATTTCGGCACCGGCTATTCGTCGCTGGCGACACTCGCCGATATCACCGCCGACGAGATCAAGATCGACCGCTCGTTCATCACCGACATCCATCAGCGACCGCGCAGCCAGAGCGTGCTCAAAGCGATCGAGGCGCTCAGCGAGGCACTGGGCATGACCATGCTGGCCGAAGGCGTCGAGACCTTCGAGGAAGTCGCCTATCTGCAGGCGGCGACGCGGATCAGATACGCGCAGGGCTTTTATTTCGCCAAACCGATTTTTCTCGAAGAGCTGGCGCCGGCCCGGCGCGTTGTCGGCGAGGCCCGTTCCAGCGCCGCGCCGCGCCATCGGCGGTCGCTGCGGGGCTGAGCAGTGTCGGCTGGCCGACCGAAGGAGCGGCCAGTTTGCCGTCATTAACGCAGGCTTAAGACGGCCATGCCGAAGTCCTGTTGGGCGAAATTGTGGGAACCGCAGCGCCAATGGGCCGGCGCGGTACAATTGCCTTTGCCGGATTAACGGAATCTCCAGTCGAAGCCGTTAATTAGCAGCCCATAGGGGATCGGCGACAGGCCCGAAGGAGCTTCAGCTTGTTGACCAACGTTGCCCAACCGACCGGAACAGAGCCGCCGAAAGTCGAGCTCATCGGCCGCATTATTTCGGTTCATGGCTCGCGTGCCGACGTCGGCATCCCGGCAATGTCGCCGCAGGGGCCGGAAGAAAAGCGCATCACCGTCGGCAAGTTTCTCGGCGTCGCGGTCGGCAAGACGCTGTTGGTCGGCCTCGTCACCGACGTATCGATGCGTGCGGAAGCCCGTCTCGGCGAGCCCGACGCCGCGGTGGCACAGCTCGACCTGATCGGTGAAATCCGCTCAAGCGACAATGGCGTTGCCTACTTTCAGCGCGGCACCACCTGCTATCCGGGCATGGGCGATCCGGTCATCTTCATCGGTTCGCGCGAGCTGCGGCTGATCTTCCAAAGCTCCGGCTCCCGCATGATCGAAATCGGCCAGTTGCAGCAGGATGGCGCCATCCCGGCGGCGGTCGACGTCGACGAAATGTTGAGCAAGCACTTTGCCGTGCTCGGCACCACCGGCGTCGGCAAATCGAGCGCCATTGCGCTACTCCTGCAGCAGCTCCTGCAGGCCCGGCCGGACCTGCGGGTGCTGCTGCTTGACGTGCACAACGAATACGGCCGCTGCTTCGGCGAGCGTGCCCAGGTGCTCAACCCCAACAACATCAAGCTGCCGTTCTGGCTATTTAATTTCGACGAGATCGTCGACGTGTTGTTCGGCGGCCGACCCGGTATCGACGAGGAGGTCGACTTCCTGTCGGAAGTCATCCCGCTCGCCAAATCGTCCTATGCCCAGCAGATCGGCCTCGCCAGCAGGATCGTCAAGCCGGGCGAGGGCGTCGGCATTCGCTACACGCTCGACGTGCCGGTGCCGTACCGCATCGCCGATCTCTTGTCGCTGCTCGACGCGCGCATGGGCAAACTGGAAAACCGCGCTTCGCGCATGATCTATCACAAGCTGATGACGCGGATCGAAACGGTGTGCAACGATCCGCGCTACGCTTTCATGTTCGAAAATGCCAATGTCGGCGGCGATACCATGGCGGACATTCTGGCGACGCTGTTCCGGCTGCCGCCGAACGGCAAGCCGATGACCATCATGCAGCTGGCCGGATTTCCTTCCGAGGTGGTCGACGCGCTGGTGTCCGTCACTTGCCGCATGGCGTTCGATCTCGGCCTGTGGAGCGACGGCGGCGCCCCGCTTCTGGTCGTGTGCGAGGAGGCGCACCGCTACATGGCGGCCGACCACAGCGTCGGCTTCGCGCCGACGCGGCGCGCGATTTCGCGCATTGCCAAGGAGGGCCGCAAATACGGCGTCTTCCTCGGCCTGGTCTCGCAGCGGCCGGCGGAGCTCGATCCGACCATCCTGTCGCAATGCTCGACGCTGTTTGCAATGCGCATGACCAACGACCGCGATCAGGAATTGCTGCGCTCCGCGGTGGCCGACACCGCCGCCAACCTGCTCGCGTTTCTACCCTCGCTCGGCACCGGCGAGGCATTTGGGTTCGGCGAGGGCGTGGCGTTGCCGACGCGGCTGAAGTTCAAGCAATTGCCGGCGCAGACGCTGCCGCGCAGCGACACGATGGGCGAGGAGGCAAGCGGCGAGCATGGCCCGCTCGACGGCCGCTCGCTTGCCGCAGTGATCGACCGCTGGCGTGGTCGCGTTTCGCGTCAACGCCCAGGCGCGGCGGATGAGCCGAGGTCGGCCAGCGTGCCGTCGCCCAGTCTGCAGCCGGGCGCGGCGCCACCGCTGCCCGCTGCGGCCGCACCGGCCGCCGCGCCGGCTCTCGATCCCAATCGCTTCCGGCTGCTCAAACGGCCGCTGGAAGAACAAGCCGGCCACGGCGGGCTCGAACGGCCCATGCCGGAAATCCCGCGGCGGTAAACGCTGTCTCGCGGCCAGCGCATGCCGGCCGCTTTTTCGCGCGCATTGGCAGCGACTGCACGCTTGCGCTAAAGCAGGCGGACGTCTTCCTAGTGATTTTTTTGCTCATGCCGCCGCCAGTCCGTGACATCGTCGTCGTGCACAGTTCGGATTTGCACGTCGACCACGATTATACGGCGCGGCTGCATGGCGGCGACGGCACGGCGGGTCTTGTCTGCGTGCTCGATGCGGCGCGCAGCGCCGCCGCCGACGTGGTCATTCTCGCCGGCGACACGTTCGATCACCATCGCCTGCCGCAAGCGTTGATCGAGCGCGCTGCTGCGGTGATCGGCAGCGCCGGATTGCCGGTGGTGATCCTGCCCGGCAATCACGATCCGGCGGTCAGCGACGCCATCTATCGCCGTGCTCCGCTCGCCACCTTGAAAAATTTGCACGTCATCGGCGTCACCCATGACGAAGCCGTACTGCTTGCGGACCTGGCGCTGGAAATCTGGGGCCGCGCGCACCGCGACTATGACGATATGATTCCGTTCGAGCGGGCGCGGCCGCGCTGCAGCCGCTGGCAGATTGCGGTGGCGCACGGCCACTACGCGCCGATGCCGGATCGCAACGGCGGCCTGCATCCGTCATGGCTGGTCGGCGACGCCGAGATTGCCGCGACCGGCGCCGATTACGTGGCGCTCGGTCATTGGAATCGCGCCGCGCGCGTCGGCAGCGGCATGGTGCCGGCTTATTATTCCGGCTCGC
>JASHSE010000206.1 GCA_030036975.1 Xanthobacteraceae bacterium
GCCCTGGCCGACCAGCGCGTCGTATTTCATGTCGCTCATCGACACGAAACGGTCGATGCGCCGCACGCCGAGCCAATGCAGCGCGTCCGGCATCAATTGCTGGAAGCGCGCGTCCTGCACGCCGGCGACGCATTCGGTGCGTTCGAAATAGGCGCTCGCCACGTCGCCGCCTTGCTGGCGCTTGCGCGCGTTGTAGACCAGAAACTTGGTGACCTCGCCGAGCGCGCGGCCTTCCTTGCGGTTATAGACGATGATGCCGAGCCCGCCCTGCTGCGCGCCGCGGGCGCATTCCTCGATGCCGTGAATGAGATACGGCCGGCAGGTGCAGATGTCGGAGCCGAACACGTCGGAGCCGTTGCACTCGTCGTGTACCCGGCAAGTGATCTTCGTCGCCGGATCGGTCAGCTTCGCGACGTCGCCCATCAGATAGATCGTGGTGCCGCCGATCGGCGGCAGGAACACGTGCATGTCCGGTCGCGTCACCAGTTCGGGGAACATGCCTGCGGTCTGCTCGAACAGGGTACGGCGCAGCGCGGCCTCGGCGCAGCCGAAGCGCTGCGCGATACCGGGCAGATACCAGACCGGGTCGATGGCGATCTTGACGACGGCGATGCTGCCGTTTCGGTGCACGATCTCGCCGTCGGCCTTGAGCCGGCCGGCCGCGACCGCGCTCTGCATCTCGTGCAAATCGAGCCGCGCCTTGGTGACGGCGATGGTCGGGCGGATATCGGCGCCCGCGGCGATTGCGCCGTGAAAAACCTGGGCGGCGGCGTGGCCCCACGGATCGAGCGACACGATGCGGTCCGGTTCGCTCCATTGCGGGAACGGCCCGATGCTCACGGCGGGATCGGTGTTGGTGAGATCCGGCCGACGGATCGGGTCGAGCGCGCCGGCCGATACTGCGAGCGCGCGATAAAGCGCATAAGAGCCGCCGTGGCTGCCGATTGCGTTGCGGTCGCCGGGCCGCGACACCGTGCCGATCACCGGGCCGCGCTCGCGCGCGCTCGCCGCGCCCCAGCAGATCGGGAAGCGTGGCTTGCCGCCGGGTTCCGGATGCGAAGTGATGCGGATATGATCGGTCCGGTTCGAGCGGTTCATGGTCGAATCCAAAAAGCCATCGGCCCGCCGCGAGCGGCGGGCCAGACGGTCAATATCAGCGCGACGTTAACGGGCACTGCCACCCGGGGGTGCCCACGTCCTCAATATAGCAAATGCCGCTTTAGGCGCAATGAAGCCGCGTCCCCCACCCTAACCCTCCCCCGCTTGCGGGGGAGGGAACGGAGGGGGGTTATTGCTTGGTCCATTTGGTGCCGTCGGACCAGTCGATGGATTTGTCGGCGCGGATGATGCCAAGTGAGTTGAAGGTGCCGCCGGCGGCGATGGTGACGTCGCTGGTCAGGGTGGCGTCGGCCATGGCGCCGTTTGTGCCTTTGATCTGCAGCTTCTTGCCCGATTGCGTGATCGAGGCGGACGCGCCCGACCACAGGCAGGGGCTCGGATTGGGCTTGCACTGATAAGTGCCGTTGAGATCGGCAGGGGCCGGGGCGGCGCCCTGGGTACGCGACGCGCCGGCGAGCGCCAGTGTGCAGAGGCCGGCGATTGCCGCTGCACACACAGAAGCTTTCATGATTTGTTGTTTGGCCATGCGTTTCTCCCTTGACCATCGACGCGCCCCCGAAAACGCGCTTGTTCGCGTCAACGCCGGGCGCGGTGTGAGCACGCACAGGGCGTCCAATCGCAAATTGGCAAGCCCTTGTGCCGGTGCGCGCGGCGGCCATGTTATGAAACGAAGCCTTGGCGATGACAATGCGACGGACTTGGCGGCCCGCGGGCTCTTCGCCGGCTCTGGCCGCTCTTCTCCGCTGCGTCAGTGCGCGGCGCAGGGCTTGCGGCGCCGCACATTGGCGAGCATACCAGACGTGGTTGTGTGAGGGATGGTTGTGAAGGAGCCCAGCTCAACGGTAGAGCAGCCGGCCGGCAAGCCGTTGGCGAAGCTTGGATTGCCTTCAGGCATTTCCATCTTCGCGGCGAAGCTGACGTTGTCCGCCCTGTTGATTGCATGGGCGGCGCCGCATGCGAACGGCGCCGCCATAACCGAATCCGGTTCGGGGTCAGTGCGGCTGCAGGGCAGTGCCAAGTCGCTTCGGCTCGAGGTGCACGACAGCACGATCGCTGCGGTGCTTGCAGCGATGGGGCGCGCGTTCCACGTGCAATACCGTTCCGCGACGCCGCTCGACGACGCCATCTCCGGCACCTATGCAGGCCCCCTGAGCCGCGTCATTGCGCAAATTCTGCACGGTTACGATTACTGGATAAAGGACGAAGGCTCTGGCGTGGAGGTCGCGGTTTCTGGCCGGAGCGGCGACCGGCCGGTGCCTTCCGCTTTGAGTCCGGCCGCGGCTGCGCCGGCGCGGCACGGCCCGGCCCCGGCTGGGCCGGTGCGGCGCCGCCGCTGTCGGCAATCAGCCGGGCGCCAAGCGGGGTGCCCGCCGATCTGACCGCTCGGGCTGCGCGTGTTGCAGGCCGTCGGCTTTCGCATCGAAGGGTTGCCGCTGCCGAAGGCGCGATAAGCGGCCGGGCCGACCCGTACGACGGATCGGCCCTTGCGTTGTCTTGCGCCAAGAGGCATGTCAACGCCGCCTAGGAGTGTAGCTCAATGGCTAGAGCACCGGTCTCCAAAACCGGGGGTTGGGGGTTCGAGTCCCTCCACTCCTGCCAGGTGCCTGAGCTGATGTTCCGCGCCGCGGATTTTTGGTAAAACGGCTTCGCTCGGGCACCTCGTTGCCGCGCTGTCTGCGCGCATTCTCGCGATCTGACCGCGGGCGAGCGCAGTTGCCCAATAATCGATTAACGAAACTAGGCGAAGCGAAGCGGGCCAAGCCGGAAGGGCAGAACTGTGACGCAAACGGCGTGCGCCGGGCCGCGAACCTGTTTTGACCCAAAGATCGCCCGATTTTAGTGTTGCTGTCGGAGCACAAGTGAAATCGGTGCCGCGTTTTTTGGTCTGCGGAAGATTCTTAAGACAAGGCGAGGCAACCGGGGACGAAGAGGGTACG
>JASHSE010000207.1 GCA_030036975.1 Xanthobacteraceae bacterium
AAGTTGACCTTGCCCGCAGCGCACTCGAGCTTCATCGCAGCAGGCTACTCAAAGTTTGGGAGCCAGATGAGCATCCGCGCACCGGCGCGCCGCCAAATCCCGGTTGGTTTGCTCCCGTACCCAAGGAGTCTCCCCAGCCCATTGAGGTCGCGGCCGACACAATCCACCCGTGCAGCTTGCAGCCTTTTGAGACCGGCGGCGGCGGAGGTGGAGGTGTTCCGAACGATTCAGAGCCGGAGCTTCCCTTCCCAGGCGGCCTACCACGTATGCTTCCGGAATACGTGCCCGGCGGCAAGACTTACGGCGTCTTTGAAACGCCGCAGGGCCGCGTGATGCTGCAAAGCGGATACGAAGGCCCTGCCCAATCTATGCCGCCGGGAAGTGCTGGTTTCGACCGCTATACTCTCTCGCATGTGGAAGGACACGCAGCGGCGATGATGCGACAAGAGGGGATTAGCGAAGCAACACTTTACATAAACAATCCAAAGATATGCGACAATTGCAGCGAATTGCTGGAGAGCATGCTTCCACACGGCGCCAAATTACATATAGTATTACCAGATGGCACAACACAGACATTCGTGGGCATCGGGCCATGAAAGTAACATATCTCAATCACGAGGATGATCTCGATCCAATGAATCGGACCGAGATCACGTCAAGCGCTCACCTTGCGAAGTTGCTGGATGATCGGCGACAGAAGCCCCCATTCGTTGCTCATCTTGCGGCGGACAATGGCTTTAAGATCGTGTTTGGCGTTAGTACAGATCTAGCCTGCGTTGAACACAGAAGGTCGAATGGCGCCCCACCATACCTTATGGCCGTTTCTCCCCGTCCGTCGATGCAAAGCGGATATTTTGAATTTCTGGCCGGTGGTACCCCTACACCAATTCCGGCGCGGAACATTATAACATTTGACGAGATGAAGCAGATCGCTCAGCATTTCCTTGAGAGAGGAGAGCGTAGCGACGCGTTCTCTTGGGAGGCGGTCTAGGGAGCTCTGAAGGGTGCTGAAGAGACTGCTTCCTCGGTGTGTCACCTGAAGAATACATTCCAGGTCCGTGGCTCCATCGTCTCGGGGGAACATATGTCGACACCACCGCCATCAACCCGGTGACACGAGTTCAAACAATCGACACGCTTGCTGATGGAAACCCAACACCGAGAGAGGCTGCTGCGGCCATCAGGATTCGCGCCAAATATCCGAACGGTACGGCTGATCCTAATTCCGAAAAGGCGCTCCCCATGACTCGCCATCTCATTATGTTTTATGTGACAGCTGCCGATCTACGCCCGCTGCTTTCATCGCTGGAGACGCAGAAGAATCTGCAATACACCCTGACCGGTTTATTCGACGCGAACACGCCACAAACTTATCGGTCCTATGTCGATATTCCGGACTTCGGGAAAGCGTTGCATCCAATGGAATGGCCTCTGATAGCCCTATGTCCAAGAGTCTTTACCATTTTTTCACAAGGCCATTCCGAGAGCGCTTTAAGAGGACTGGCGCGTTTTTCTTAGGCCCCGAGGCACTCGATTTCGCTCGCAGAGGCGGCAGATGGTCATCTACAATGGCGAATGCCTGGGAAAAGCCCTAGTTTAGCTCTGCGGTCGAACGCATTCTCGAAATGCCGACATCTATATTTGAGGCCCTTCCGCAATAGGGACTTGACCATCGTTCAGGCGCCGGTGTCGTGCTTGCGAGCGCGGCGCACTCTGACGTGCACTTTGCGTCGCAACCATCTGACAGCATAGGGACCCGCGATGAGCACCGTGACGCGCGAGCAGATTTCCGCGGCCTTCTTCGCGCTGGTCGCCGGTGCGGCGGATTTTGCCGCGACCAGCCGGCGCTTCGTGCATTGGGACCAGGTCAACGAGACGCAGATGCCGTTTTTGACCGTGCTCAAAACCGGCGAGGTGCGCGCCCGGCAGAGCGAAGGTTTGCCGACGCTCACCGTCAATATCCACGTCTTCGTCTACCTGTCCGCCGGGCTCGATCCGAAGGACGTGCCGGACACCGCGATGAACGGCGTGCTCGACGCCATCGACGCGGCAGTGGCGCCCTCCGGCGCCGACGCCGTCAACGGCAACCGGCAAACGCTCGGCGGGCTGGTGTCGCACTGCTATCCGCTCGGCCCGGTTTTCGTCGATACCGGCGACGTCGACGGCAAGGCGGTCGCGGCAATCCCGTTCCAGATTCTCGTTCCGTAACGGCGAGCAGCGAAATAGCGAATTGCGAATAGCGAGTAGCGAATAGGGGCAAGCCCGCTCCAGCTACCCGCTATTCGCTATTCGCTATTCGCCTTTCTTGTCCCTCTTTTCACCAACAGGAGCCTCACCATGACCCAATTCTCTTTCGGCAGCGGCACCTTGATCAGCAAACGGACCGATATCGCCGGCACGCCGCCGGCGCTGCTCGGCACCCTGCAGGACGTCTCACTCGATTTCGACCGCAAGATCGAGATGCTACTCGGCCAATACAACATGGCGGTGGCCGCCGGCGGCGGCGAGTTCAAGATCGCCGGCAAGGCCAAATTCGCCCGGCTGCAGGCGGCGCAGATCAACAATTTGTTCCTGGGCCAGACGCTGACCGCCAACAGCATGGTCGAGATGACGACCGGCGAGACCGACACCGTCACGGCGGCGGCCGTCAGCGTCGCCAACGGCGCGACTTTCCTCGAGGATTTCGGTGTGTTCTACGCTTCGAGCGGCGCGCAGCTCGTGCCGGTCGCCGCCGCGCCGGCGCAGGGCCAATATATCGCGCCGTCGGGCAGCGGCGGCACCTACACGTTCAATGCCACCGACAATGGCGCGGCGGTGGTGATCTACTACAGCTACAGCATCACGTCCGGCAACAAGATCACGCTGGCCAATCAGCTCACCGGCCCGCTGCCCATGTTCGAAGTATCGCTGAAGGAAACGTTCAACTATTTCGGCACCAACAAGGACATCGTGGTCAAGCTGAACGCCTGTGTGGCGCCAAAATTGTCGCTGCCGTTTTCCAGTCAGAAATTCACCGTCGCCGAGTTCGATTTCCAGGCGATCGCCGACGCCTCCAACAATATCGGCACCATCAGCCTGACTGAATAATCGCTTCTCGCTCTTCCCCTCCCCTGGAGGGGGAGGGGTCAGGGGTGGGGTGATTGGCTTGCTCCAAGACCGAGGTGGACCCCACCCCGGCTTCGCTTCGCTCGCCGACCCTCCCCCTACAGGGGAGGGTGAAGAAGGGATGCAGCTTCACTACACGTCAACAGGAGAGTTCGTTTGAGCCTTGAACCTGACCAAAACCTCGATCGCGCCGCGGCGCGCGGCGTGCGCCTTGCCGGCCGCGAATTTTACGTGGCGCCGTTGTCGCTGCGGCAGATTCTCGCGATTGCCGATTACGTGCCCAAACTGTCCGGCATCACCGCGGAAAATCTGAGCGGCGAGCGGCTGTCGCCGCTTGCCGAAGTGGTGTGGCACGGCCTGCGCCGCGCCCATCCTGCCCTGACGCGCGAGGAGTTTTTCGATCTGCCGGTCACCATCGGCGAGCTGGTCGCGGCCCTGCCGGTGGTGATCGAGCAGGCCGGCGGCAAGAGGATCGAGGCCGAAAACGCGGGGGAATAGCGGGCGGCGAGCGCTTCGAAACCGCCAATTGGCGCGCGCTCGTCGCCGTGTTGGTGATCGAACTGCAATGGACGCGCGACGCGGTGCTCGACCAGGTCGACATGCCGTTTCTCGAAGAACTGCGCCGCGCCTGGGCCGACTGCCCGCCGGCACGCCGGCTCCTCGCGGCTTCCTTGGGTTACAAGCCACCGGCGCGGCGATCGAGCAATTATCAGGAGCTCCTCGCCATGTTTCCGAACAGCACCATCAGATGAATCGTGGAGAGCTTCGACATGGCCGATGATAATGAGGTTCAAATTCGTTTCACCGCCTCCACCGATGCGGCGGAGGAAGGGATAGCGAACGTCCATAAAGCGCTGAACGGACTGTCCCAGTCCATGAGCGACGTCAGCGGCGCGGCGGCCGGTCTGCGCGGCGCATTCACTGCGGCGCTGCCGACCGACAAGCTGGCCGATGCGAGCAAGGCTTTGGCCGGAGTTGGCGAACAGACGGCACACGCAGCAAGCCAGCTCAAGGAGATGGGTAATGCCA
>JASHSE010000208.1 GCA_030036975.1 Xanthobacteraceae bacterium
CCGCCGCCGGCTTTGCCGCCGCGACGGTGGCGGCGCGGCGCACGGCCGCCGCCGCGAGCTTGGCGTCCGCCGCCGCCTGCGCGGACTGCGCATCGGCTGTGGCATGGCGGCTCTGCTGCGCCGCCTGCTGCGCGATCAGGAAATCGCGAATGAGGTCGTGCTCGTCGCGCACGAGCCGGATCATCTCGGGCGATGCCGGCGCCGCAGCCGGCATGCCGCCTGCGAGCAGCGCCGGCGGGGTGAAGTGATAGTGCGCAAGCAGCATGGCGCCGATCATGCTCGCCAGCGACGCCGGCAGCACTTCGAGCACCAGCTTGCTGACGAGCCGCAGCACAAACGGCGGGGCTTTGGGCAAGGCTGCGCTTTTGTCGATGGTCCCACAGCTTTGCATCGGCTCGGCCCTCCGCCGCCAGTTTTTCAAACGACCGATCGAATTTCAAACATGCGTTATAGGCAAGGCGTGGCCGGAAACAAGGAAATTTTGCGGCAGTCTTCGAACTTTTCCGAGGGAACCTGGCGGTCAGGCGGCGGCCAGGCCGGCCAGGGTCCAGCGGCTCAGCAATTGCGCCAGCCAGTCGACCGTCGAATCGTCGAGCTCGAGCGCGACCGGCGGCCCGGCCAGCTGCTCGCGATTGCGCACGAACACGCTGCATTGGCCGATCAGCCAAATGGCCGCGACCATGAGGCTGCGCTGATCGGCGTCGGGCAAAAAGCGCCGCACCAATTCGACTGTCAGCCCCATGAAAGGCGCCGCTTCTTCGGTCATCAACTTGCGAAAAACGGGCGTCGGCCGCACCGTCTCCCAATTGAAGATGCGCATATGACGGCTCGCTTCGTCGCGCGCCGAGAGCGGGCGCAATTGCCGGCGGATGAAGGCGGCGAGCGCCTGTTCGCGCGGCAGCCCGGCGGCATCGCCGGCGTGCGCGAGCTGGTCCTCGGTCAGGCCGCGAAACGCCGCGCGCAGCACCTCGCGATAAAGCCCCTCCTTGCCGTCGAAATGGTAATTGATCGCCGCCTGGTTGACCCGCGCGCGCGCCACGATGGCGCGGATGCTGGTGGCGTCGTAGCCGCGCTCGGCGAACAGCCGCTCGGCGGCTTTGAGAATGCGGTCGCGCGTGATTTCCGAGGGCCGCGTCATTAAGGTTCCGTTTTCAAACCTGCGTTTGAAAACGTATAGGCCGGCGGCGCCGCCAGCGCAACCGGCGCCGACGCCGCGGCCGCCGCAAGCGCGCGACATCGGTCCAAGCAAGCAAGCGTAGAGTGGGCACCGCGCCGTGAGAGCACAGCCGCGTGGGCAAAATCGCATTAGGCGCGGTGCCCACGCAGTTGCGCCGAGCTTGTAGCCCGGGTTTCGCTGCGCTCAACCGGGCTACTTGCTGCAATACTTGGTAGGATGGGTTGAGCCCTTGCGAAACCCATCATCAAACTGTGACGCCGCATGATGGGTTTCGCTGCGCTCAACCCATCCTACGCGCTGACCGGACTAGGCGGGGCGCTTGGGAAGCTTCCCTTTGTGCTCGGCGAGCACGAGATCGACGCCGCGCCGCATCAGGGCGTCCATGGTCGTGTCCATCACCGTTGCCAGGATTTTCAACTCACGCCATTTGTCCACCGGCAGGTAGAGCGTGACGCTCTTCTTGCCGGCGCGACTGGCAGACGGTTTGGCCGATTCCCGAGCCATGTAACCCCGATATGGCCTCGGCGGATTGAATGCAAGGTGTCTTCACCTCTTGCGCGCCTGCGTGTATGCGCGTATACACGCAACATGACCGCGCAAGAGTCTCCCCAACGCGACCGTCCATGAGGTTCACGATCCAATATTTTCGCAAAGGCAAGCGGCCAAAACCGCTGAGATTCGACCTTGCGTCGTTCGAAGAGGCGCGCCAGGTGGCGCGGATCGTCGGCAAGTTCCCGGAAGCGGCGGTCCATTCCTTCACCATCACGTCCGCGGATGGCAGGACCGAAACCTGGTTCTACCGCGAAGGCACGTGGCGGCGAGAACGCCGATGAACAACGGCGACGAGCGACATTGCGAAAGCGTCGAACGCCAGCAGATCCTCGATGCGGCGACGGTCCTCATGGCATCCGCCCCCAAGGCCCGTGCCGACGCCCTGCATCACGCCTTCGTCAGCGAGCTCGCCAGCGACAGCACCGCCGCGCAATTCTGGATCGAGGTGTATCGCGTCATCGTCGAGCGCAGGGCGTAAGGCGCGTAAATACTTATTGACGAATTGTTCACTTTTTGTTCTTATCCTTGGTGATGTCGAAAACTTGGCTCTTTGAGCGATTTCAAAATGAGGTCACCGCCGACCATCAGGAGCGGTGGACAACGATACTCGCACGTCTCCCGCCATTGAAAGGAGTCGACAAGTCGACTAATGCTTTGAGCTATGGCTCGGACACCCGCACCGGACGCTCCGAAAGCGAAATCGCGCCGCATTGTAGGCTTCAGCCTGTCGCCAGAGCTCGCAAGCAAAGTGAAAGCCGAGGCAGGACGCCGTCAAATACGGCTGAAAATGCTCTTCGAGGAGATGTGGACTCTTTACGAGAAACATTCCCCGAAGGAAAAAACATGAAAATTGCTGAGTTACGGCTTGCAACGATTGCGGCTGCGCTAGTAGGCAGCAGAAGCGCACTTTCTGCCGGTGAAAAAAACCTCCTTCACAGCGCCACGCCGCCCGACGAGAACGTTATCTCTGACTATCGAACGCGGATCGCAAAAGGCGAGGACGTTCTAGGCGCTGAGTATTGCAATATACGATCTCCGGAAAAGCGACGCGAGACTGGTTCGACTTATACGCCTCCGGCCATTGTTGAGGCGATGATCTCCTGGGCTGCAGGGATCGACCACTCACCGGAGCGCGTGGTCGATCCCGGCATCGGCTCAGGCCGCTTCATGTCAGCCGCGGCGGACCGATTCCAAAGCGCCAAACTCGTCGGCATCGACATTGACCCACTGGCGTTGCTTATGGCCCGCGCGAATGCAAGCGTGCGCGGATATGCGCATCGATTACAGCTGGAACTGGGCGACTATCGCGCGGTGGTTCTGCCATCGTGCGAGGGAAGAACGCTTTACATCGGTAATCCGCCCTACGTCAGGCACCATGATATTTCGGAGCGCTGGAAGACTTGGTTCGCTGCGACCGCAGGCCGCTTCGGATTTAGGGCTAGCAAACTGGCAGGACTGCACATCCATTTCTTCCTACGCACGCGCGAGATTGCCAGGGACGGTGACTACGGCGCGTTTATCACAGCGGCCGAGTGGCTTGACGTAAACTACGGATCGACATTGCGCAGCATGCTCGCGGACGGCCTGGGCGGCTCTGCCATCCATGTCATTGACTCAAAAGCGCAACCATTCGTTGACGCATTCACGACCAGCGCGGTGACCTGTTTTCATGTGGGTCATCGGCCCAGCCACTTTCACGTTCGTACAGTCGACCGTCTGGAGGACCTTGCACCGCTCGATCAAGGCCGTGCGATTGATTGGGAGGCGATGGCCAAAGCCAAGCGGTGGTCGATCTTCACACGCGAGCATAAAGAAACACCAGCGGGCTTCATCGAACTCGGAGAGATTTTCCGTGCACATCGCGGACAGGTGACTGGCGCGAATGAAGTGTGGATCGCTGGTGACGAGGCCAAAGACATCCCAAACCGCTTCAAGCGCTCCACCGTCACCAAGGGGCGAGAGCTTCTGTCCGTCCGAACCGAACTCGTCACGACCCTCGGCCTAAAAAAAGTCGTGGACCTGC
>JASHSE010000209.1 GCA_030036975.1 Xanthobacteraceae bacterium
CCGCAACGTTCGTCGTTTGCTCCCGACGTCCCGACGTCGGCAGAGGCGGGATTGCCTCAATTGCAGATAGATAGTTGGATTTGCTTCATGACCACGGGCGGCACGCCGGCGCCCATCATCAGCCGCTTGGATAGCGAAATCGCCAAAGCCCTGGCGCTGCCACAAGTCCACGACGCCTTCGCCAAGCAAGGCGTCGATATTTTCTATTTGGACTCCAAGCAGCTCGGCAAGTTCCTGCATGAGGAAGCCGCGCGTTTCAGCAGCCTCCTGGCGCACGCGCGGCTGCGGTGAGCCGACGCATTTGGCCTGCGCCATCGCTCGCCCGTAACAAATCTCTTCCAGTCCCGTTTCCGCCGTCTGCTTTCGAGGCTGGGGCATATCGCATCCTGATCTCCCGGCGGGGCCATATGGCGTTTCGTCTTTTCAACTTCCTTTGTTTTGTGCACTTGACCACCAATCCCGGATTGCACTCGCGCACTCCGGGCTACGCTTGCTGAACGAATGTCGGGCGTTTGACTGCCAAATGCGGCACGATCGTACGGTGGCATTGAGCATGGGGAAGAGGGGTCCCAACGCGGTCGACCGGCAAGTCGGCGTTCGGGTGCGGATGCGGCGATTGATGCTCGATATGTCGCAAGAGCAGCTCGCTGCAGGGCTCGGCGTTTCGTTTCAGCAGGTGCAGAAATACGAGAAAGGCCACAACCGCATCGGTGCCGGCCGCTTGCAGCAGCTCGCTGAAATTCTGCAGGTGCCGGTCAGCTTCTTTTTCGAGGATTTTGCCACGCCCGGCAACAAGGCCGCATTGCCATCGCATGTACCGGACTTTCTGGCGACCGCCGACGGGCTTGCGTTGGCCGAAGCGTTCATGAGCATCAGTGATGCAGGGCAGCGCCGTTGCATCGTTATGCTGGTCGAGGCGATGGCGCGCTGAATGGGCCGCCGGTCCGCTAGCGCCGAGCCCAAACGAACTGGCGCGCCGCATTGTCGGGCGGTTGCGGGCGGTGGACGACGCGGCGAGCGCGGCCGAGGCTTGCGCTGCGGCGGGCCGATCAGGCGCTCGCGCTGCTCCGCGATATCGAGCCGCCGCTCTACGAGGTGACGACGCTGCTCAATGCGGCAAGCATTCTGCGCGGCAATCGCACAGCGTAGGTGGCTGGCCTCATTAAATCCGCCGCAGGCGGCGGTTATGCCGCCGCCGCTGCGCGCTTCTTGAGGACTTCGCGCTTGAGGTCGCGGACACGCGGCGACAGTTCGGCGTCCTTCGCCTTGACCAGGAAAGCGTCGAGGCCGCCGCGGTGATCGACGGTTTTGAGCGCATTGGCCGAGATGCGCAACCGCACCGAACGGCCCAGCGCTTCCGACATCAGCGTGACGTTCAACAGATTCGGCAGGAAGCGCCGCTTGGTTTTGCGGTTCGAATGGCTGACGCGGTGGCCGATTTGGCGCGTCTTTCCGGTCAGCTCGCAACGCCACGGCATGGTCGAAATTCCTCTGAATTTTCCGCGCCCAGCGGCGGCTGGAAACGAACGGTCGGTGAAAGTCCGGCAGGCTATAGTGTGGCTTCCGGGTCACCGTCAAGCGCGCATCCGGCCAGCAGGTTGGCGCGCCGCCGACCTTCAGACGAGGCAAAAACCACAGAAACGACGTAATCCCCGACAAGAGACTTGCCAAGAACTTGCCAAGTTCCGCAAGCGGCGCGCATTGGCCGGTGTTTCCATGCACCACCAAGGCGCGATTGCTTGAACCCGATCGGTCGAAATTAATTTCAAGGACGAAAGCCTCTTGGCCCTGCCCTGTTGCTTGCCTCGCTATGCCAAGTCGAGCACGCCGACGGCGGCAGCCGTGGCGGCTTGCTTGTTGGCGGCCTTGGCAGCGGATGCGAGCCATGCTGCGGGCGCGCAGGGCCGGCTCGAGGCCGAATACGTCGCTACTGTTTCCGGCATCCCGGTCGGCCACGGCAACTGGGTGGTCGAGATTTCCGACACCGCCTACACGGCCGCCGCCAGCGGATCGACGGCCGGGGTGTTGAAGCTCTTCTCCGGCGCCAAGGGTACCGGCGCGGCGAGCGGGACCATGAGCGGCGCCGGCCCGGTGCCGACCAATTATGCGGCGACCATCATCGATGACCGCCATGTCGACGAGGTGCACATCGCGCTGACCGGCGGCAACGTGACCAATTTCAGCGCCGAGCCGCCGCTTCTGCCGCTTCCGGACCGCATTCCCGTCACCGAGGCCGACGTCCGCGGCGTGGTCGATCCGATGACCTCGGCGCTCTCGCGCGTCGGCGGCAGCGGCGACCCGGTCAGCCCGGCGGCCTGCCAGCGCAGAGTCGCGGTCTTCGACGGCCGCGTCCGCTACGACCTGCACAGCGAGTTCAAGCGCATCGAAACCGTCAAGGCGGAACGCGGATACGAAGGACCCGCCGTGGTCTGCGCGCTCTATTTCCGTCCAATTTCCGGGTACGTCCCCGGCCGCTCGGCTGTCAGATACCTGATCGAACTGCGCGATGCCGAAGTATGGCTAGCGCCGATTGCCGGCACGCGCGTGCTGGTGCCGTTCCGCGTTTCAATGCCGACGCCGCTCGGCCCCGGCATTTTGCAGGCGAAGCAGTTCGTGACCGTCGCACAGCCGCCACATGCTCTTGCCAAGAGTCTTGTCAAGAGTCTTGCCAAGAGCCAGTGATCGGAAGCGCGGCACTTGCGCCGATGCTATCCACGGTTGCCTACCCGCAGTAGCGGCCCGCCGCCGTTCCCCGTTATCCACAGGAGGGGCGCCCTTGACTCTCTGCAGAATTGTGGTCGGCCGCCGTGTTAACGTTCCGGGCGTGGATGGCCGGTGCGAAAAACGCCTCAGGCACCCGATGTGGTATTGCCTTGTGCCGAGCTTGCCATATCTCGCGGTGAACAAAATCGAACAGCTCGCGAGTCAGCGATTCGGCCGCGATTCGTTCCAGACTCGTTCCACATCTTAAGCACAGCGATTATACGGGACTTTGCAGCGTCGCATTGTGATACAAAGGCCGCCTCGCCGTTGCCTTGAGGCCGCCCCGTCGGACTGCGCTCCCAGTCAGGCGACATGAATGCCGGACCACTGAATGCCGATTTCGTTTTCGCCGCCTGCCGATCGTGAGTCGCGTGCCCGCGGCGCCGGCGTCACCGCCGTCCTTGGCCCGACCAACACCGGCAAAACCCACCTCGCCATCGAGCGCATGCTGGCGCATTCGTCGGGGCTGATCGGACTGCCGCTCCGCCTCCTGGCGCGCGAGGTCTACAACCGCGCGGTCGAGCGCAGCGGTGCGGAAGCGGTGGCGCTGATTACCGGCGAGGAGAAGATCAAGCCGCCGAATCCGCGGTTCTGGGTCGCCACCGTCGAGGCCATGCCGCGCGATCTCGACACGGCGTTCGTGGCGGTCGACGAAATCCAGCTCGCCGCCGATTTCGAGCGCGGCCACGTCTTCACCGACCGCATGCTGCATCGGCGCGGCCGCGAGGAGACGCTGGTGCTCGGCGCCGCCACTATGCGGCCGATCGTGGAGCGGCTCCTTCCCGGCGCCAGCATCGTCGGCCGGCCGCGGTTATCGACGCTCAGTTTTGCCGGCGAGAAGAAGCTGACGCGGCTGCCGCGCCGCTCCGCCATCGTCGCGTTCTCGACCGAGGAAGTTTACGCCATCGCCGAACTCATTCGCCGCCAGCGCGGCGGTGCGGCCGTCGTGCTTGGCGCACTGTCGCCGCGCACGCGCAACGCCCAGGTCGAGCTCTACCAGTCCGGTGAAGTCGACTACCTCGTCGCCACCGACGCCATCGGCATGGGTCTCAACCTCGACGTCGACCACATCGCGTTCGCGTCCGACCGGAAATTCGACGGCTATCAGTTTCGCAAGCTCAACCCGGTGGAATTCGCCCAGATCGCCGGGCGCGCCGGACGCGCGATGCGCGACGGCACCTTCGGCACCACCGGGCGCTGTCCGCCGTTCGAGCCCGAGCTCGCCCAGGCGCTCGAAGCGCACACGTTCGAGCCGGTCAAGCTCGTGCAATGGCGCAATACCGATCTCGACTTCTCGTCGATCGGCGCCTTGCAGGCGGCGCTGGCTGCAGCGCCAACAGAGACCGCGCTCGCGCGCGCTCCAGTCGCCGAGGATATTCTGGTTCTGGAACATGCGTCGCGGGAAGACGAGGTGCGGGCGCTGACCACGACGCGCGCCGATGTCGAGCGCCTATGGGACGTCTGCCAGATTCCCGACTACCGCAAGATCGCGCCGGCCAATCACGCCGAGCTCGTCGTCACCGTCTACGGCTTCCTGATGCGCGACGGCCGCATCGATACCGACTGGTTCGCCCGTCAGGTCGAGATGGCTGACCGCACCGACGGCGACATCGATACGTTATCGACGCGGATCGCCCATATCCGGACCTGGACCTTCGCGGCCAACCGGTCGGATTGGCTCGGCGATCCGGAGCATTGGCAAGAGGTGACGCGCGGCGTCGAGGACAAGCTGTCCGACGCGCTGCACGAGCGGCTCACCGAACGGTTCGTCGATCGCCGCACCAGCGTGTTGATGCGGCGGCTGCGCGAGAACGCCGAACTGGAGCCGCAAATCAAAAAGACCGGCGAAGTGGTCGTCGAAGGCCACGTCATCGGCCGGCTCGACGGCTTTGTCTTTGTGGCCGACGCCGCATCGGGCGGGTCCGAGGCCAAGGCGCTGCAGAACGCCGCGCAGAAGGCGCTTGCGGGTGAAATTGCCGCGCGCGCGGCGCGGCTGGCGGCAGCATCCGACGAGCAATTCGTTCTCGCCTCCGATGGCACGATCCGCTGGACCGGTGCGGCAGTCGGCAAGCTGTTCGCCGGCGAGGAGCTGTTGCGGCCGCGCGTGCGTCTGATTGCCGACGAGCAGCTGACAGGAGCGCCGCGCGACGGCGTGCAGGAACGGCTCGACCGCTGGCTCAAGACCCATGTCGAGAAGATGCTCGGAGCTTTGTTCGAGCTTTCAGCAGCAGCCGATATCAGCGGCATCGCGCGCGGTGTCGCGTTTCAGGTCGTCGAGGCGCTCGGCGTCCTGGAGCGAACGAAGGTTGCGGACGAGGTCAAAGGGCTGCAGCAGCCCGAACGCGCGACTTTACGCAAATACGGCGTGCGCTTCGGCGCCTATCATGTTTACACGCCCGCCCTGCTCAAGCCCGGCCCGCGTGCGCTTGCCGTGCAGCTCTGGGCGCTGTCGCATGACCAGGCGCAGACGCAAGCGATCGACGATCTGTTGCATCTGGCGGCCAGCGGCCGCACCTCGATACCGCTCAATCGCGACATCGATCCGTCGCTCTACCGCATGGCCGGCTACCGGGTGTGCGGCGAACGCGCCGTGCGGGTCGACATTCTTGAACGGCTTGCCGACCTGATCCGGCCGGCGCTGGCGTGGCGCGAGGGAGCTCCGGGACCGAAACCGGCCGCGGCCTTTCCGGGCGGCGGCTTTACCGTTGTCAACGGCATGACCTCGTTGATCGGCGCCGCCGGCGAGGATTTCGCCTCGGTATTGCGCTCCCTGGGCTACCGCATGGAGCAGCGGCCGAAGCCGCCCGAGCCTGTGCCGCAGAAAGAGGCTGAAAAGGCCGAAGATACCGCGCCATCTCAGGCAGCGGCTCCCTCGAACCAAGCGGACGCCTCCGACGCGGGTGCGCCATCGGCCGAAACTCCGTCTGCATCGCCACAATTGCTATCGTCTGCATCGACGGAAAATCCATTGCCGGTCGACGAGCCGCAGGAGTTAGAAGCGACCGGAACTGACACCGAACCGACGCTGGAACCGGCCGTCGCCGCCGACCTCGCCGAAAGCGCCGCCAGCCCGACGGCATCTGCGCCACAGGAGGAGGCTACCGCCGCATCTGCACCCCAGGAGGTCACTGCCACCGCATTGGCCGCCGAGACTGGAACAGAACAAACGCCCGCAACGGAGCCAACGCCCGCCCAGGCAGAACCTCTCATGGTGGAGGTGTGGCGTCCGAGCCGGTCCGACAGGCCGCGACGTCCGCGCGAACGCCGCCGCGACAACCGCGAGCCCCGCGCCGCGATACGGGACGCGGCAGCAACGCCGGCCGAGCGCAGTCAGGAACAAACTGGCGAAACACCCGTCGAGCAGCACGACGGCCCCGTTTCCGGCCGGCGGGAACGGCCGCCGCGTCACCCACGGCGCCAGGACGGCGAGCATCGCCGGGATCGTCCCGACCGCCCAGACCGTCCACAGCGCAACCAAGACCGCCGGCCGGCGCGGCCGGCCCGGTTCGACGGCCGCGAACGGGACAAAGCGCCCGATCCAAATTCTCCGTTTGCCAAGCTCGCCGCGCTCAAGGCCCAACTCGAGGCCGAAGCCAAGGAGCGCCACTGAGTGCCGGACGAAATCGACCGGCAACGCATTGATCGCTGGCTCTGGCACGCCCGCCTGGTGCGCACCCGTAGCGCCGCGGCGGCGCTGACCGGTTCGGGTTATGTGCGGATCAATGGCATGCGGATTGACGCGCCCGGCCGCATGGTTCGCACCGGCGACGTCATCACGGTCGCGTTGGAGCGCAGCGTCCGGGTGGTCAAAATCCGCGGATTTCGCGAGCGCAGGGGTCCCGCTGGCAGCGGTGAGACGCTATATGAGGAATTGACGGGATGAAATCGCCGCAAGGCGGGCGGGCGGCCAACTTGCACGCCACTGACCCATGCGCTAGGAGCGGTGCTCGCTAAAAAGCGATTTAGAGTACGCAGATGACCTATATCGTCAACGACAATTGCATCAAATGCAAATACATGGACTGCGTGGAAGTCTGCCCCGTGGATTGCTTCTACGAGGGCGAGAACATGCTCGTCATTCATCCCGAGGAGTGCATCGATTGCGGCGTCTGCGAGCCCGAGTGCCCAGTCGAGGCCATCAAGCCGGACACCGAGCCCGGCGCCGACAAGTGGCTGGCACTCAACGCGGAATACGCCAAGGTCTGGCCGAACATTACGGCCAAGAAGGAGCCGCCTGCGGACGCCAAGCAGTGGGAAGGCAAGCCCAACAAGTTCGAGGAGCACTTTTCGCCCAATCCGGGCGCCGGCGATTAGCCGTGGCAACGCTTGCGAATTTCCACCGTTAACTATTGTTAAGAAATGCCGGGATGCGACGCTTTCGCAGGCCCATAAATCTTTGATTTTGGCGGAATAATGTGCTATAGGACCCGCCATATAATGAAACGCACCCCCGATATCGCGCTCCGCCTCTATATGGAGCCAATTTGTCCGGGGATTTTTCGAGGAATCGTCAAAAGAGGCGTGTGAACCACGCGAGAGCAGTGGCAGAGAAAACTCGTCGTCCTTCTAAGAAAAGTGCTGCCGGCATGAACCGGAAGGCAACAAAATCCTCCTCCCGCGCGAGCCGGAGGCCACCACGATCCACGCATGCAATCACTCGCAGTCGGGTGAGCGTGGCAAAGCCCGCGCATCGGCGCAAGCCGGAGGCGGAAGGAGCAACTTTGGGAATGACTGTGAAGAAGACTACGCAGCGACAAGGCTTCAAGACCAACGAGTTCATCGTCTATCCGGCGCACGGTGTCGGTCAGATCGTGGCCATCGAGGAACAAGAGGTCGCCGGAGCCCGGCTCGAACTGTTCGTCATCAACTTCGTCAAGGACAAGATGACGCTGCGCGTGCCGACCGCCAAGGTCGCCTCGGTCGGCATGCGCAAGCTTGCCGAGACGCCGTTGATCAAGCGTGCGCTCGAGACGCTCAAGGGTCGCGCGCGGATCAAGCGCACCATGTGGTCGCGCCGCGCTCAGGAGTACGAGGCCAAAATCAATTCCGGCGATATCGTCGCCATCGCCGAGGTGGTGCGCGACTTGTACCGCTCGGAAACCCAGCCGGAGCAGTCCTACTCGGAGCGGCAATTGTACGAAGCGGCGCTCGACCGGCTGTCGCGGGAGATCTCGGCGGTGCAGCGGATCACCGAGACGGAAGCCATCAAAGAGATCGAGGCGGCGCTCGCCAAGGGCCCGCGCCGCGGTCCCAAGCCCGAGGCCGACGAGGAGGCCGTGGTGGCTGAAGAGGCCGCCTAAGCAGTCATGAAGGGCCCGGCCACCGCCGGGCCTTTTTCTTATGCTCTGTTTCTTATGCTCTGTTTTGTTCTTTTGCTCTGTTTTGCGCGTCCGGCGGCCCCCTGGTGCGCCTTCCAGCATGGCAGAGCGGGTCCGGTTCGGCCGGTAAAAATCCTCCGATTAGTCATAAATTAAGCTTCATTTGAAAGGACATAGCTAACGAACAGGGGATCGAGGGGCGCCAAGCATGCGGCGGACGCGGCAGAAATCGGCTTGGCAAGGCCGCCTCTTTCTGACGCTCGTTGCGGCCGCTATCGGCTACCTGATCGGCAACTGGAATGCACAGGCGGTGCGCGGCGCGCAGACGCCACCTTCGGCCGCCCAAGCGATCGCCCTGCGCTTTCCGGAAAACATGAATATTGCGGAAGCGACGCCGCAGCCGGCATCCCGCACGGATGCGCCGGCCAGCGCGGCGATGGTGCTCGGCCCGACCGAACTCGCGCTATTCGAGCCGGAGCCCATGGTGCCGCATCCGGAAATGACGCCGTCGCCGGCCGAGCCGGCCGCCGCCAAATCGGCGGAACCGCCGCCGCCAACTCCGGCGCCGGCCGCTGCCGCCCCGCCCGCCAAGCCCGCTCAGCTTGCCGGCATCCCGAAGCCGCATCCCGCCTCGCATCTCGCCAATCGGTCGGGCACCATGCTCGACGACGCGCAGATCGCCAGCATCAAGCAACGCCTGCATTTGACGCCCGAACAGGAAGAGATGTGGCCGGCGGTCGAAGCCGCATTGCGCAACATCGCGTTTGTGAGGTCGCATGAGGCGCATCGGCGCGGCGCTCGCCCCGGCACGCTCGATCCGAACAGTACCGAGGTGCAGGATCTCAAATCCGCGGCGATCCCGCTCCTGATGAGCTTTTCGTCAGAGCAAAAGGACGAGGTCCGCAGCATGGCCCACGTCATGGGCCTCGATCAGCTCGCCTCGCAATTTTGATCGCGCCCGCCGTCTGTAGGGTGGGTCTGACAAACGAAACCGCGTGCGCATTGCGCCGAACGATTTTGCCCACGCGGCGATGCTGGACGGGCGCAACGTCCATCCTACAGGTCGTAGAGTGGAATAAAATCGTCTGAAAAGGCAAAGCCGCGTGGGCATTGCGCCGAGCGATTTTGCCCACGCAGCGCTACTGAGCAGGCGCAATGCCCACTCTACATTTTTCTACATTATTTTTTCTACATTATTTTTTCTACATTATTTTTCCGCCATCACGACCAGCCGTAAGGCGATTTCGCTGCGCTCAGCTTCGATGATGGCCGCAATGCGCGGGCGCATTTGGTCACGATGACGGCCAATAGCGCAAACCAGAGCAGGTCGCCGACCTCAAGCCCGTTGGCGACCGCGAAACTATAGGCCGGGTCGTAGAGGAAAAAAGCCGCGCACACGATGGCCGCCGACGCGCCGATCAAGGCCGCCACGCTGCCATAGACCATCGCCACCAAGGCAATCAGCGGCAGATAAACGAAGATGGGATGGTGCAAGGCCGTCGTCGTCAGCTTGAAATAAAAGAGGACGCTCGTGACAGCGCCAACACTGCCAAGCGATACCGCAATCGGTATCGCCCGCCGTTTCTTGCGCATACGCTTCCCCCCTTGGCCATTCGGCCTTGGTTCCACCATAGCGCACCCGGTTGGGCCGGAACAGGCGGAAACGAGTGGATTCTCCCCCGGTTTCGGCGAGGGTTAAGCGGGCTATTCGACGACGATTTTGGCCTCGCTGCCCGGTTTGAGCCGGTCGCCGGGGTCAAGCCCATTAAGGACGCGGAAGCGCTCGACCTGGCGGTCGGGCACGGCCATCTTCGCCGCCAGCTTCTCGACCGTATCGCCCGGCGCGACCTTGACCACGCGCAGCCGCAGCGGCTTGGCTTCCTCGATTTCGGCCAGCGTCATGCGGCGGAACGTCCCGACCGACTCACGGAAGGTGCGGTCGATATCGGGATTGAAGCGCTTGGCGGCGAAAATGAAGCGATACACGTCGCTGCCGAAGCGCAGCGCATAGAGGCGGAAATCCCATTCGTCACCCTTCGCGGTCGCGGTCGCACCCGGAAAGCCGTTGATCGTGATGTCCTGGACGCTTGCCGGATCGATGTTCTCGATCCAGCCGGACGTGAGATAAGCAGCCAGCGTCTGTTCGGCCGGCACCCGTACCACGTCAAGCCGCAGCGCGGCGCCGCCGCCATGCTTGACGCCCAGAACGGCCTGGGCGGTGTTGTCGAGCGCAAAACCCTCGGGCGCCGTAAAGGTAAAGCCGAGCCGCGGATGCAGGAAACGCCGGCCGCGCACGTACCCTTCGTTCGGATCTTCGCCGTAGACGATGCCGTCGATCTCGGAAAGATAAGTGTCACGCGCCTGGGCGCGCTGCGCCGGCGTATCGTCCGCCGGCGGCTTGAATTGGCGAGCGACGGCGAGCGCGTCGGTGATGCGCTGCGGCGTTGCCGGATGCGACGACAGAAAATCCGGCGCGCCGGGATTGATGGCGGAGGTCTGCTTCGATTTCAGCTCGGAATTGCGCTCGAGCGACGCCAAAAAGCGCACGGCGCCGTACGGATCGTAGCCGGCGCGCGAGGCGATACGGATGCCGATGGCGTCGGCCTCCAGCTCCTGCTTCTGCGAAAAGCTCGCCAGCCGCAGCTTCGACCTGGCCAGCGCCAGCGCGCCCGCTTCCGGATTGCTGACCACGTCGGTGAACACGCGGTTGGAGAGATCGGCGTCGCGGATCTGCTCCTCGCGCAATTCGGCGTGGCGGGCGATGACGTGGCCCATTTCGTGGCCGATCACCGAAGCCAGCTCGGATTCGTCGTTCGCCAGCGCGATCAGGCCGCGGGTCAGGTAAAGCTGTCCGGTCGGCAGCGCAAACGCGTTGACCGAGCGCGAATTGAGCATGGTGACGCGATAGTGCAGGTCGGGCCGGTCGGACGCAGCAACCAAACGCTCGACCAGCTGCTCGACCATGGCCTGTAGCCGTGGATCGTTGTAGACGCCGCCATAGGTCGCGAGGATGCGCTGATGCTCGCGCAGCTCCGCGGCGGACAGTTCGGGCTCGGCCGGGATGGGTCTGGCGGCGGGCGGCGCCGCGGCCTGCGGCGCGCCCACGTCCGGCGCGACCGAGCAGGCGGCAAGCAGCAGCGCCGCGAGCGCAAAGCAGGCTGCACCGGCGGTCAAGCGGCCGGCACGACCCGAAAAAGACGAAAAAAATCCCCGACCCATCACCGCGTCACCCGCGTCTCGTCGCGGTCGACCGTCTCGATCTGCTCCGGCCGCGCCGCCTCGATCCAGGGCGCATGCCACGGAGTACCCGCAAAACCGCCGCGCGCCTCGATAAAGCCGCGCACCCGCACCCGCCGGCCGGATAGCCCGTTCACGTCAACGCCCGCCGCCGCGAACTTACGCTCGTTTCGCTTCCGAATCGTGACTGCGAATTCTTCCGACCAGCGTCGCCCGAAATTGACGTAGATCGTGGCGCCGCTGCCATGCACCGACACCACATTGCCTTCCACCAGGGCAAAGCGGCCGCGCCGCGCCAGAATGTCCGCCGGCCGCTCGGCCGGGAGCGGGTCATAATACGGATCGGCCCAAAGGCCAAGCTTCGCTTGGCGCGCCGCACTTTCCCGGCGCAGGAGTTCGGCGGCGCAGCTTGGGTCGCCCACGAAATCGCCGACTTGGGCAAAGCCTTGCGCCAGCAACTCGGCCTGCGCCGAACGCGGCGCAGGCGATCGCGCAATGTCCACATAGGCAAGGAGCCGCCCGTAACGATCGGACGCAAATTCCGCCCGCCGCAGGATCACTTGAGCGCCGGTGAGCAACGCCGCGAGCGCGTCTCGGGCCGCTGTGCCGCCGGCGGGCGCGCCGCTAGACGCACCGGTGGCTTTTACGCTAGCGCCTTCGATGCCTGTATCTTTTACGCTGATATCTTGGGCGGACGGCAACGGCGTCTCGATGCCGGCCAAACGCACCTCGCGCCCATCATCGAGCACAAAGGTGTGGCCATCGACGACCCGGCCAACGCCGCCGCGCCCGATCTCCTCGCCGCCGCACGGCACCGAAGCAGCCGCCGCCTTCACTGCTTTCTGCGCGATTGCAGGAAAGATGCCGATGAACGACGATGCGGCCGCAATTGCCGCAACCGAAAGCATGCCCCGCATACCCATCATGACGACAAGCGAAAGGCCGGAATACGGCGGCACTGCGGCGCCAAGCGGCGCACCGCGCCCGTATTTATCACAGTGAACCCGCGCTTGCCGTGGGCTTTCCTGACCCAATTAAACAGGACCGTCACAGCGTGCTATACACGTTTGTTCGGTAACCCGAGTCGCGTACTCTTGACGCTGGAATTGCCGATCGGTCCCGTAGCTCAGCCGGATAGAGCAGCGGTTTCCTAAACCGAAGGTCACAGGTTCGAGTCCTGTCGGGACCGCCAAGTCAATTGCTCTCGACGGTCAGTAACTTACTGAATTCCACTCTGGACAAAACGGGCACTATCAAATTCATCGATCCCGCGCGGAGAGCCGGCTACAATCCCCAAGCCAAATTTCGGAAGCCAGTCATCGGCCAATCATGCCTAACTTCGGACAGTGGAAATACTCTGCGGACCGCGATGCGACCATCAATGCTTACCGCCAGACGAAGCGTGGCGGCGTAGATACATGCGAGTGCGCTACCTGTAGAAATTTCAGGGTTGCCCGAGAGCACGTCTTTCCGGAAGTATTTCTTCGCTTGCTGGACGAGCTTGGGATTGATCCTCTGAAAGATGGCGAGGTTTATCACAAC
>JASHSE010000210.1 GCA_030036975.1 Xanthobacteraceae bacterium
CAAGTGTTTGCGCCAAGTGTTTGCGCCAAGTGTTTGCGCCAAGTGTTTGCGCCAAGTGTTTGCGCCAAGTGTTTGCGCCAAGTGTTTGCGCCAAGTGTTTGCGCCAAGGCCGGGGCGATGCGCGTGCTTATGTACTTTTCGATTGCGGCGCCAGCGTGGGAAGGCGGCGGCGCGACGAAATGCCTTCACATCCGCGTGCGGGAACGCGGCTTCGGCGGTCCGCAAGGCTGCAGCGCTTATTTCGCCGGTGCGGCCGGGGCCGGCGCGTTGGCCGCAGGTGCCGCTGCCGCCGGTGGGCTCTTGGCACCGGCCGGCGGATTGTTATTGCCGGCGGGCGGGTTTGCGGCCGGCTGGTTTTGCGCCGTTTTGGGCAGCGGCAGCGGGTGGTCCGAGTTCGAGTTCAGATAGGCGATCACGTCGGCGCGCTGGTGCTCGTTCGGCAGGCCGGCAAAGGTCATCAGCGTGCCCGGCACATCGGCGCGCGGATTGGTCAGCCACGTGTTGAGGGCATCGAAGGTCCAGGTGCCGCCTTTGGCCTTGAGCGGCGCGGAATAATTGAAGCCCGGCTCGGAGGCGACCTTGCGGCCGACGACGCCGTAGAGGTCCGGCCCGATCTTGGCGCCCTGGCCCTTGCCGAGGTTGTGGCAGAGCTCGCACTGCTTGGCGACCTCGGTGCCGCGCTCGATCGAGGCGCTTGCCAACAGGGTCTCGATCGGCTGTCCGGCCGGCGCTGCTGCCGGGCCCGGCTGCGCCGGCTGCTGCTCCTGTTTCACCTCGACCACATAGCCGGGCTTGGCCGGGGCCGCTGGCGCGAAGATCGCGCCGGAGGCGATATGGACGGCAAGCAGCACCAGGCACGTTCCCAAAAGCGCGCCGAGAATCTTGTTGATTTCGAAGGAATCCATCGAGGAAGGGCTCCGCGGCGGGAAAAGCATAAGGAGGGCGGCACACCAATAGCCGGTTTGCCGCGCCACTGGCAACCCGTATAACCGGGCGGCTGGCGCCGCGATGCCCGATATTCTCATTCTCATTCCCGCCCGCATGGCTTCAACCCGGTTGCCCGGCAAGCCGCTTGCCGACATCGCCGGCGAACCGATGATCGTGCATGTCTGGCGGCGCGCGATGGCGGCAAAGCTCGGCCGGGTTCTGGTCGCGACCGATGCGCCGGCGATTGCCGCGGCGGTGGAAAAAGCGGGCGGCGCCGCCGTAATGACGCGCTCCGATCACGCCTCGGGCACCGACCGCGTCCACGAGGCGCTGGCGAAGGTCGATCCCGGCCGCGGCACCGACATCGTCGTCAACATGCAGGGCGATCTGCCGACGCTCGAATCGAAGAGCCTGGTCGCCGCCGTCGCCGTGCTCCTGGAGGACCGTGGCGTCGATATCGCCACCTTGGCGGCCGAAATCACCAAGCCCGAGGAGCGCAACAATCCCAATATCGTCAAAGTCGTCGGCACGCCGGTCGGCCCGGCGCGGCTGCGCGCGCTCTATTTCACCCGCGCCACGGCGCCGGCCGGGGAAGGCCCGCTCTACCACCACATCGGTCTTTATGCTTTCCGCCGCGCCGCGCTGGAGCGATTCGTGAAGCTGCCGCCGTCGCCCTTGGAACAGCGCGAGAAGCTTGAACAGCTGCGTGCGCTTGAAGCCGGCATGCGCATCGACGCTGCCATCGTCGACACCGTGCCGCTCGGGGTCGACACGGCGGAGGATTTGGAAACGGCGCGTGCCATGTTAACGAGCCGGCCAAGAGACGAACCATGAAGCGACCCACCAAGCGGCGCCGTACCATCGCGTTTCAGGGCGAGCCGGGCGCCAACTCGCACATCGCCTGCAACACGGCCTATCCGGGCTACGCGCCGCTGCCGTGCCCGACCTTCGAGGATGCGTTCGCCGCGGTGCGCTCGGGCCGCGCCGCACTCGCCATGATCCCGATCGACAATTCGCTCGCCGGCCGGGTCGCCGACATCCATCACCTGATGCCGCAATCGGGGCTGCACATCATCGCCGAATGGTTCTTGCCGGTGCAGCATCAGTTGATGGCGCCGGCCGGCGCCAGCCTGAAAACGATCCGCACCGTGGAGAGCCACATCCACGCGCTCGGCCAGTGCCGCACCATCATCCGCAAGCTCGGCATCAGGGCGGTGGTCGCCGCCGATACCGCCGGCGCCGCGCGCGAAGTCGCCGAGGCCGGCGATGTGACACGGGCGGCGCTCGCCACCGCGCTCGCGGCCGAAATCTACGGCCTGAAAATCCTCAAGCGCAACGTCGCCGATGCGCGGCACAACACCACCCGTTTCATCGTGCTGGCGCGCAAGCCGAAATGGGCGAGCCGCGCCGAGAAGCGCGTCGTCACCACGTTCATCTTCCAGGTGCGCAACATTCCGGCCGCGCTCTACAAGGCGCTCGGCGGCTTTGCCACCAACCGCGTCAACATGACCAAGCTGGAAAGCTACATGGTGGACGGCAGCTTCATCGCCACGCAGTTTTACGCCGACGTCGAGGGCCATCCGAAAGACCGCGCGCTGGAACTGGCGCTGGACGAGCTGAAATTCGTCTCGCAGCCGGACAGCCTGAAAATTCTCGGCGTCTATCCCGGCCACAAATACCGCGATACGTTCAAGTGATGGCGCGACCCCGAGTGGTGCCGGCGCGTTGTTATGGGGAGCTATCGGCGCTTTTGTTCACCGTCATCCTGAGGTGCGAGCGAAGCGAGCCTCGAAGGATGATCGGCCGAGGCGCTGGGCCGTCGCCCTTCGAGGCTCGGCGCTTCGCGCCGAGCACCTCAGGGTGACGGAACGGTGGCTTTCGCGATCGATGCAGACAATGTTTGAACATATCGATGCAGACGATGTTTGAACATATTGAAGGACGCAAGCGATGAGCAATGAGAGCACCACGGTCCGCCGCACACTGCAATTGCGCTTCACCTTGCCGACTTCGGATTCCGGGCAGCTTGCCGCGATGATCAAGGCCGCGGCGCCGTTCTACCAGATGTTCGGCAACGCCCAGGTGCGGCTTTTGCAGAACGTCGACGACCCGACCAAATTCGTCCAGCAGATCGAGTACGAGGCCAACGAAGGGTGGGAACTCAACCGCCAGCGCATCGCCAGCGACATGCGCATGCAGACCTATCTGCAGGCCTGGCGCGCGATGCTGCCCGGCGCGCCCGAGATCGACGTTTATCGGGAGGTTTAATCTTTCCTCCCCCGCGTAGCGCAGCGAAGCGGGGCAGGGGGACCATCTTGCTGCGCAGCGTGGTCCCCTTTCCCCACTTTCGTGGGGAAGGACAAGTCATCAAATTGTCTGATTATATTCTCCGACTTCCTTGTGCGTGCGCAGCGCGGCGTCGACGGCTTTGAACATGTCGCGCATGCGGGCCTCGGAAACCGGGCTTTCGACCACCACGACCAGCTCCGGCTTGTTGGATGAGGCGCGAACGAGGCCCCAGGTGCCGTCCTCGACGGTGACGCGCACGCCGTTGACGGTGACAAGATCGCGGATCGGCTGGCCGGCGACCTTGCCGCCTTTTTTCTGCTCCGCCGCGAAATGCTTCACCACGTCGTCGACCACCGCGTATTTGACCTCGTCGGCGCAGTGCGGCGCCATGGTCGGCGACGACCAGGTTTTCGGCAGTGCGTTCTTCAGGTCGGCCATGCTCTTGTCTGGATTGCGATCGAGCATGTCGCAGACCGCGAGCGCGAAGATCAGCCCGTCGTCGTAGCCGCGGCCAAACGGCTCGTTGAAAAAGAAGTGGCCGGACTTTTCGAAGCCGGCAATGGCGCCGATCTCGTTGACGCGGCGCTTCATGTAGGAATGGCCGGTTTTCCAGTAATCGGTCTTGGCACCGTTCTTGATCAGCACCGGATCGGTCATGAACAGGCCGGTCGATTTGACGTCGGCGACGAACAGCGCGTTGTTGTGCTTGACCGAAATGTCGCGCGCCAGCATGACGCCGACCTTGTCGGCGAAAATCTCGTCGCCGTCGTTGTCGACCACGCCGCAGCGGTCGCCGTCGCCGTCGAAGCCGAGCGCGAGATCGGCCTTGCTCGCCAGCACCGCATCGCGCATGGCGTGCAGCATTTTCAAATCTTCGGTGTTCGGATTGTATTTGGGAAAGGTGTGGTCGAGCTCGCAATCGAGCGGCACCACCGCGCAGCCGACCTTGTCCAGCACCTGCGGCGCGAACGCGCCCGCGGTGCCGTTGCCGCAGGCGCACACCACCTTGAGGCGGCGTTTCAGTTTCGGCCGATTCGTCAGGTCGGCAACATATTGCGCAGGAAAGTTTTCGACGAACGCATAGCCGCCGCCGTCGCGCGCCTTGAACGCGCCGTTGAGCACGATGTCCTTGAGCCGCGTCATCTCGTCGGGCCCGAAGGTGAGCGGGCGCTGCGCGCCCATCTTGACGCCGGTCCAGCCGTTGTCGTTGTGCGAGGCGCTGACCATGGCGACGCACGGCACGTCGAGCGCAAATTGCGCGAAATAGGCCATCGGCGTCACCGCAAGGCCGATGTCGTGCACCTTGCAGCCGGCGGC
>JASHSE010000211.1 GCA_030036975.1 Xanthobacteraceae bacterium
CTTGGCGCGCGCGGTCATCGCCAGCCATGGCCTCGCCAACTCCGATAGGGTCGTAGCCGGGGCGCCACGATGCGGGGAATCCGGCGCCGTGGTCGAGCAAAGGGCTTGGCAAGCCGGCTGCGGTGTCCGGACTCCCGGCCCGCTCAAGGTTTGCGAATGCCTCACCCCTTCGGTGTACGACGCGGCCAATAGGGATAGGATCGACAGCCGCCTTCAAACGGTTTGGAAGGCCATCGTCTGCGGCGGCCGGAATTTTTCAGACAAATCGCTGCTTTTCGCGACGCTGGACGAATTGGACGTGCGCCACGTCATCGAAGGCGGGGCAACTGGCGCCGATGCGTTGGCGCGGGAATGGGCACAGCAGCGCTTCCGACCCTTCACGGAGTACCCGGCGAACTGGATGGCGCACGGCCGCGGCGCCGGCCCGCGCCGTAACGCCGCAATGCTTGAAGAAAAACCCGATGCGGTCGTGGCATTTCCTGGGGGGCGCGGCACGGATCACATTATCGCCCTTGCGGCGGGACGCGGCGTTCCAATCATCCGACCGCAAGATGTCGAGCTGCGTGTCTAAACCGGATAAGCATGAATGAGGTTTTATCTGCTCCTCATCGCTATTCGCTATTCGCCACTCGCTATTCGCCACGGCCATTGAGCATGGCGAACAAAGCTGCCACCGAGATCGACAGACGAATCGGTGTCCGGCTGCGGATGCGGCGACTGACGCTCGATATGTCTCAGGAGCAGCTCGCCGTGCGACTCGGCGTGACGTTTCAGCAGGTGCAGAAATACGAGAAAGGCCACAACCGCATCGGCGCGGGTCGATTGCAGCAGTTCGCCGAAATCCTCCAGGTGCCGGTCAGCTTCTTTTTCGAGGATTTTGCCGCGCCTGGGGCAACGCAGGCGCCGTCGTCATCGGAGCTGTCGGATTTTCTGGCGACCGCCGACGGGCAGACTTTGACCAGAGCGTTGATGAACATCCGCGATGCGGGGGAGCGTCATTGCATCGTCATTCTGCTCGAGGCAATGGCGCGCGAATGAGCGATCCGCAAGCCGCGGACACGGCGGCGGACCTGGTGCGCCGCGTTGTCGAGCACTTGCAGGCGGCGGCCGGCGCGGCGAGCGCGGCAGCGGCTTGCGTCAAGGCGGGTGACACCGATCAGGCGCTCGCGCTGTTGCGCGATATCGAGGCGCCGCTCTACGAGGTGACGACGCTGCTCAACGCGGCCAGCATTTTGCGCGGCGATCACGCAGTTTGTAGTTTGTAGGATGGGTTGAGCCCTTGCGAAACCCATCATCAAGCCGCGACGCCGCACGATGGGTTTCGCTCCGCTCAACCCATCCTACGCGCTACGCGCTGCGTCAAAAGTTCGGAGTGCCCGTCGAGATGCTGCCGGAAACGCGGCGCTGATCGACGTGCCCTCTCCCCTTGCGGGAGAGGGCGACGCAAGCCGCGCAACAAACTCGGCTCGGTGAGGGGTTGCGGCCGCGGCCCCTCACCCACTTTTGTTGTTGAACCGCCGAGCGGCCCTCTCCCGCAAGGGGAGAGGGCACTATAACGCGCGCCGCGCTTTCCGACGCAGTCAGACCTGGAGCATTTCCCGATCGGACTGCATCAGCGGCGTCATTGCGATGCGCCCCGACGCGGCGACGAAGCAATCCACATCCCCCACCCTAACCCTCCCCCGCAAGCGGGGGAGGGTTAGGGTGGGGGATTGCTTCGCTTCCGCCTTCGCGCTGTGCGCTTCGGCGTGACTCAAACCGCGCCGTAGCTCGCGCAGCGAGCGGAGGCGGGTCGCTCGCAATGACGATGCAGCATCGTCGGAAAACGCTCTGACTATGCTTGCTGCCGGCCGTCACTTTTTGGGCATCGGACACACGGTCGTTCGCGATTGAAAGATGGCGCGTGGTCCCTGCATGATGTCCGGGTCGGCCCCGGTGGTCGATCCCGGCCGGACATAGGCGCGTTGCGTGATCGCGATCGGGACGCCGAGCGGCACGTCGGCGGTGGCTATCTTGACGCAGTTGGATCGAGCCCCGCAATCTCTCGCGAAAAATTCGACATAGAGCTTGGGCAGCGCCGCCTTCAGCGCCGGTGACGCCGAATCGTAGAGCCCGAGGCTTTTGAGGACCGCTTCGGCAGAACCGGTCATGTCGCCGCTGTAGAATCCGACGGCCTGAGGATTGGTTTGCGATGTGCTCGCCACGCCGGCCGTGGTCTGGCCGTTGTAAACCGACAGCGAGAGATACGAGGCGTTGTCGGTCACGGCGTGGTTGACGCCGGTAAAGATCGCCGCATTGCCGCTCATCAACGCGCCGATGACAGCGGTCCGGTAGGCATCGGTATCCTGGTTGTCGGCCAGGCAAGACCGGCCCTCGGCGATGCAATCCTTACCGACGAGCGTGCCGTAGGGCTCATGATTTTCATCGACGTGATCGCTCTGCGACGCGTTGCAGGTTCTGGTGGGACCGGCGCTTTGGTGTTCCTTCAGCCAGCCCGCAAGCAGCCCGGACAATTCGTCGAACGGCGGCGCCAGGCTCGCTTCGTCGTTTCCGGTCTTGGGCGTATATGTCTGCGTCGGATATTGTGGCGGTGCGAGCCGGCTCGGCGGTAACGCGACGCGGTACACTTGGATGTTCGACTTGAGATTGCTCAGCCATTGCGACGAAGCCGTCGCATCCTCCGGCAAGGCGTAGCGGAACAGCGTGATACGGTCGTCGGCCGCAAACGTCGTGCCGGTTTTGACGTTGGCGCCGACCGGCTCGACGAAGATGCGCTTGGCATCAAGCCCGGACGCCGCCGCATCCGATACGATGTAATCGGCGAGCCTTGGGTCGGAGGTTGTCACGTACACGATCGGGTCGCCGCCCCAGAATGAACCGATCCTGTTCTGCACGATCACGTCGTTGACGTCATTGCCCACACTGCCGAGAATCTCGTACCGACTGGGATCGGGCGAGAGTGTCGCGTCGGCGGCTGCGCTTGCCGGATAGTCGCTCGCCGATCGCGTGAACACGTAGCTTTGATAGCCGAGATAAGCGAGCCGCGGCGGCGGCGACATGATCACGACGAGCGCATCGCCGCCGGCGAGGCGGTAGAACATATTGCTCGGCGAGCCGGTCTTGCCGGGCGTTGCGGTCTGGCCCGGCATCGTGAAGCCGCCGGCGTAGTATGGATCGATGACCGTGCCGTCGATCGGCGGCACCGGAACGAGGTAAGGCGCGGCGGCATTGTTGCCGAAGCAGGTGCCAAAGACCGCTATGAATTGCTGGCATGCCGCATTGTCGACTTCGAAGATCGTTCCTCGATCGACCAGATAGGTCTGACCCAGTTTTTCGATCCAGGCCTGCCAAGCTTTCATGTCGCTGGCGTGACCGGCATCCGTGACGGCGACGCCGGCAAGAAGACCCAGAACGATCGAGATGATCCGCGCTCGCATGATGGCTTCCCCCACTTCCCGCTTTGGCGGGCGATTGAGACGTCAGCGCTTCTGATATGTATCCTGCAGGTCGTCGTGCGTGATGGTTGCCAGACCGTTGGAATTTAATTCCAAGCCCTGTTGCAGGATTTCGGTTTTATAGGTCCAGCCGGCAGGAAGCTTGAGGCGGGAGCCGAGCGACGGCAGATCGGACATTTTCAGGCTGGGATCGACCTGCTGCGAATAGCTTTGCATGATATAGACGGCGCCGCTGGGATCGGTGAGTTCGAACACCGCCTTGTGGGCGTCGTAGATCCAAATCGTCGTTCGCGAAACGTCCATGGTGGTATATGGAATAGGAGTGAGCCCGCCCTTCAGGGCGCCGAGCGGCACTTGCGTGCGGGCGACCTTGGTCATTTCGATGCCGCCGAAATTCTTCGTCTCTCCCGAGCCGGAAACGTCGAGGCCGTTGATCGCGTCCATGACCCAATGGCGTGGCCCGTTGAGGAAGGCCACAGCAGCGGCGTTCTCCTTCTTCACTGCGTTCAGATCCAAGGACGACATCTTGTCCTGTGGGCAATAATTGAATCCGATCGTATTGAAGACCGGCGCATTTATCTTGGCTGCATAAATATAGCCGAGCAATATCTCGCAATACCTGCGATCCCGAAGATCGCCCGCGCCCTGTGATCCGGCCCGTGCCGACGCCGTTGTTGCGGCCGATCCGAGCAAAGTTGCCGCGACGAAGGCGGTTGCCAGAGAGATAGTGCGCATAAAAATCCTTTCCGCGGGTTCTACTGAAGAGAGTATATCAAATAAATACTCGCATCGCAAGAGTTGCGCCGTCCAAAGCAAGATGATTTCAGGTTGATTAGATGATTTTCCGTTAATGGACTGTCCAAGCTCTCATGTCACTCGCGTGACCGGCATCCTTGCCGGCGACGCCGGCAAGGAGATCCGGAAGGATCGGGATGATCCGCGCCCATATCATGGCTTCCCCACGACAGGACCGGAGCGAACAGGAAGGAGGAGATTCAGTTCACCGAAGCCTTCGAATCCATCCTGCCGTCAGCGCTTCTGATACGTGTCCTGCAGGCCGTCGTGCGTGATGGTTGCCAGGCCGTTGGAATTTAATTCCAAGGTCTGTTGCAGGATTTCGGTTTTATAGGTCCAGCCGGCGGGAAGCTTGAGGCGGGAGCTGAGCGACGGCAGATCGGACATTTTCAGGTTGGGATCGACCTGCTGCGAATAGCTTTGCATGATATAGACGGCGCCGCTGGGATCGGTGAGTTCGAACACCGCCTTGTGGGCGTCGTAGATCCAAATCGTCGTTCGCGAAACGTCCATGGTGGTATACGGAATCGGCGTGAGCCCGCGCTTCAGGGCGCTGAGCGGCAATACGGCGCGAGCGACCTTGGTCATTTCCATGCCGCCGAAATTCTTCGTCTCTCCCGAGCTGGAAACGTCGAGGCCGTTGATCGCGTCCAGCACCCAATGGCGTGGCCCGTTGAAGAAGGCCGCAGCGGCGGCGTTCTGCTTCTTCAGCCTGTTCAGTTCCAGGGACGACATCTTGTTCTGTGGGCAATCATTGTAGCCGATGGTGTTGAACATCGGCGTATTGACGTGGGCTGCATAGATATACCCAAGCCATATCTCGCAATACCTGCGATCTCGAAGATGGCCCACGCCTTGTGATTCGGTCTGTGCCCGCGCCGCCGTTGCGGCCGATCCGAGCAAAGTTGCCGCAACGAAGGCGGTTGCCAGAGAGATAGTGCGCATAAAAATCCTTTCCCGCGGTTTGAAACGTCTTCTACCAAAGCGATCATATCAAAAAGATACCCGCATCGCCAGAGTTGCGCCGTCTCAAGCAATATGTTTTTGGTTGATTAGATGATTTTCGGTTAATGTATTGTATCTTCATTGCGGGCGAAGCGGCGGCCCGATGACAAGCTCCGCGACGAAGCAGTCCCCCGCCCTGACGTTCCCCGCCCTGACGTTCCCCGCTCGCCGTTCGCCGTTGCGTCCGCGGGCGATGACACGATCATTGTGGCTTCACAATTTTTGGTTTATGGTCGCCCGACGCCGCCGCAATGACAGAAATTCGTCAGCACAACAAACCCGATGCCATGCGCCCACCGCCCTTGCTGACGCGAAGGAGTGCCGTTGCGGGGTCGATCGCCGGCCTCCTCGCCGCGGCGGGCAAGCCGTTCGCGCAAGCGAAGGCAGAGCTTGTCGACGCTGCAGGCGCCGGCGCCGGCACCGATCTTCTGGTGCTCGAACCAAAGAGCGCGCAATTCGTCGGCCTCACCCAAGGCTTCAACCGGCGCTGGACCGCGCCGAACTGCGCCAAGGTTTTCGTGCCGTTGACGGAAGCGGGCGCACAGCAGGCGTTGACCCAAGCCCTGCCGTTCGGACCGGGAAAAATCCGCCTGCGCGGTGGCGGCCACTGCTACGAGAATTTCGTCTTCAGCGCCGACACGCTGGCGCTGATCGACGTCAGCCTGCTCAACGATTTCGGTTTCGATGAGCGGCGCAATGTCTTTTACGCGCAAAGCGGCGGCACCAACTGGGATATGTACCGCCAGCTTTATTGGCGCTTCGGCCGGACGCTGCCGGCCGGCTCGTGCTATTCGGTCGGCCTCGGCGGCCACATCTGCGGCGGCGGCTATGGTCTGCTCTCGCGCCAGTTCGGCCTGACCGTCGACTGGCTGAGCGGCGTCCATGTCGTCAGCGTCAACCGCAACGGCAGCACCGTCTTCAATCAGGTCAGCAAGAACAGCCCGCCCGGGCCCGACCAGGATCTGTTCTGGGCGCACACCGGCGGCGGCGGCGGCAATTTCGGCGTCATCACGCGCTACGAATTCGCCGCGCTGCCGGTCGCGCCGCAATTCGCCGAGATCGCGACCTGGAGCTGGTCCTGGGACGTCATCGCCCAGAACGGCGTCGGCTACCTCGCGCAGATCATCGGCTTTTTCCAGTATTTGACGCGCACCATGCCGTCGAGCTTCTTCGGCCTCCTCAAGCTCACCCATCAGGCGGCCGGCAAGGTGTCGCTCGTTGCGCAGATGACTTATGACGCGGCAACGGAGGATCGCACGTTGCGCGCCGACTTGCAGCGCGCGCTTGCCAAATTCGGCCTCGACAAGGATGCCGCTGCGCCGGCAGGCCCGATCGTCGGCCATCCGGTGTTCGTCGCCGCGCCGCCGTCGTACCAAAATCTGCGCTGGATCGAGGCGGTGCAAACGCTCGACGGCTCGGGCCCGAACCAGAAGGGCAAATACAAGTCGGCCTATATGCGCAAGGACTTTCCCGACGACCAGATCAAGACGATCTACAAATATCTGACCTGGGCGCCGCCCAGTAAGACCATCGACATGTCGCAGTCGCTGTTACAGGTCGACAGCTACGGCGGCAAGATCAACACTGTGGCGCCGCAAGCCACCGCGGTCTGGCAGCGCAGCTCGATCTACAAGCTGCAGTACCAGACCTATTGGCAAGACCCGTTGAGCGGCAACGGCCCCGACGGCGACGTCTATATCGGCTGGATCAACGATTTCTATCGCGAGGTCTACGCCGCCACGGGCGGCATTCCCGATCCGGCCAAGGATCCGACCGACAACGTCGACGGCTGCTACATCAATTATTGCGACAGCGCGTTGAATGCCTACGGCCTAAAAACCGCACTGTCGCTCTACTACGGCGGCAACCTGCCGCGCCTGGTCCGCGCCAAGCGGCAATGGGACCCGCTGAACTATTTCCAGAACGCACAGTCAATTCCGTTGAAGTTTTAGGGCTGCTTGAGCGAAACCTTCGCCATTCAAATTTGGCCGAAGGAAATTTCGTGGCCGTACTTCAGAACGAAGGGTTACCCAGCGCGTCCGACTTCACTGGAGCGGGTCGTCGCGCACCACGCCTCGGGCGCCTGCGCCTGCGATGTCGTCAGGGCCAAGCGGTAGGGCAAACCACGGCAGCGAAAAATTTCAGTGCGCGGACGGTGGTGCTGCAGCCGCAGCCGGCGGCGGGTTTGCCGCAGCGCCGCGCGGCGGCCAGACGAAATCGTCGGCGCGGCCGGGCGGCGCCGGCAGCGGATCGCCGCGCACCAGGACGCTGGCGGCGACCGGGTCCTCGGATGACGGGCTTGCGGTTCTGCCACCGCCCAGCAGGTCGCCGGCTTGGCCGCCGCCATCCGCCGTGAGCGGAACTACCGGTCCGACCGCCGGCCGCGCCGCGCCCGGCTTGGCGGGCGCCGAGGCTTCCGGTGCCGGCGCCGGTGCCGCTACCGCCGGATTGGTCAGCACGCGGTTCAGATCCTGATCGACCAGATGCGCGAGCTTGAGCGCGCCGTATTTGGTGAAATGCACGCCGTCGCCTGAGCGTAGCCGGCGGATCTGGCCTTCGAAATCCGGGCCCTGCACGCTGTAGCGGCCGTTCTCGTCGACAAAGCCGTCCCAGATATCGACATAGCCGATGCCGGCTTTGTCGGCGGCGGCATGATAAAGATCGTCGAGATAGCTCATGTCGGCGGTGGAGCGCGGGCCGCGGACCGCCGGCAAGCCGACCCACAACACCGGCACGCCTTTGGCCTTGAGCGCCGCGATCATGTCGTCGATGCGCTTGCCGTAAAGCTGCGCCCATTGGTCGGAGTGGTATTCGACCATGCTGCCCGGACGCAGCGCCTCGGCCGCGGTCGCGGATTGCTCGCCCGGCGGATTGCCGCCTTGCGCCGGCGATTGCGCCGCCGACGCGGCGGGCTTTTGCCCTTGATTTTGCTGCGGCTCCTTCGCATTGCCGGCGCGCGCCGCCGGCTCGCCCTTCTCGCCCTTGCGCGGCGCGGTCTCGCGCGGCGGCGCCGGGATGCGCAGCGGCACGCGATCGTTCAGTCCGAGCATGACCACGATGGCGCTCGGCTTGTCGTCGGCCAGAATGTCCTTGACGGCCTGCGACCACTCCAGCGTGTCGTTGCGCGGCTCGTAGTGGATGAGGCCGGAATTCGGTCGGATTTTGCGCACCACGCCAAGGTCCGTCTGGTCGGCGTAGATTTCCTCGAGCCCATAGGCGAGCCAATCGGCCATTGAATCGCCGATGACCACGATGGTGCGCGCCGGCTGCGTCTCCAGCTTGCGCGGCGGCGGCGGCCGTGACGACTCGACCGGCGCACCGTACGGCGCACCGTAAGGCGAGCGGTAGCCCCGCTGGAAAAACGGAAAGGAGAAGAACCCACCCGAACGCTGCGCCGGCTGCCCGGAGCCGAAGCCCCAGAACTGCGCTTGCGCCGGCACCGGCAAGGCCGCACCTGCGCTCAACAGCGCCAACGCAACAGTCAGAAGCCCGGGCCGCAGCCGTAATCTTTTACGCATCGCTGCCAATGTAACCCGAACGGGCGTGAAGTGAAATGACCACCGGCAGCGCCCGGGGCGGACCCCAGGCGCTTAGGATGATCGGGGGACCTGTGCGGGACTGTCCGTTCTCGCCAGTTATGCGGTAGTCTTGTGCAGCAACGAACGCGAGGGAGAATGCGATGGAAAAGAGCGTTGGCGGGCTCGATCATTACAATGTCTCGACCCGGAAACTGCCGGAGACCATCCGGTTCTACGAAGAGGTGCTGGGGTTCGTGAACGGTCCGCGCCCGGCCTTCAACTTCCCCGGTGCCTGGCTGTACAGCGCCGGCCATCCGGTGCTGCACCTTAACGATATTTCGCAGACCGACCGGCAGCAGCGGCCGGATTCCGGGGTGATCGATCATGTCGCTTTCGGCAGCCGCGGTTTTGAGGCGATGAAGCAGCATCTCACCGGCAAAGCCGTGCCGTACCGTGTCAATCAGGTGCCCAACAGCACGCGCTGGCAGATCTTTTTGCGCGATCCCAATAACGTCGAGATCGAGCTCAATTTCGAAACCAAGAACGAGGTCGCGGGCTGAGCTTACCCCAGACGCGAATGGCGAGTAGCGAATAGCGAATGGTTTGCGCTGTACCATTCGCTATTCGCTACTCGCTATTCGCGGCCGGCGTGAAGCGCCGCCGCTATCGCTGCCGCAGCCGGTCCAGCACTGCGCTGGAAGCAAAGCCGTCCGGGATTGCGCCGATCGAGGTCTGGAAATCGCGGATGGCGAGCCGGGTCTGCGGGCCGATCAGGCCGTCGGGCGCGCCGATGCGGAAGCCGCGCTGCGCCAGCAATTGCTGCAGTTCATAGCACTCATCGACCGTGAGCACCCGCTCGTCGCGCGGCCATGAATGGATGAGCGGCGCACCGCCGCGCAGCCGGTCGGCGAGACGGCCGATGGCGAGCGCGTAGGCTTCGGCCGGATTGTATTTCATGATGACGCGGAAATTGGCGAGCGTCAGGAACGCGGGGCCGCGCGCGCCGGCCGGCAGCAGCAAACCGGCGCGATCGGCGGGCCGCGGCAACGGCTTGCCGTCGGCGCGGCGCACGCCGAGGCTTTGCCATTGCCGCACTGTCATTTGCCGCGCCGAACCGGCCAATAGATAATCGAAGCCTTGCGGCAGCACGACTTCGTAACCCCAGCTCTGGCCGCGGATCCAGCCGTCGGTTTTCAGATTGTTGGCCGTCGAGGCGATGACGTCGCCGACCGAATCGACGACGTCGCGCCGGCCGTTGCCGTCGAAATCCACCGCGTAGCGCAGGAACGAAGTCGGCATGAACTGGGTCGGCCCGAATGCGCCCGCCCACGAGCCGACGAAACGGTCGGGCGGAATGTCGCCGCGCTGCAGGATTTCGAGCGCCGCCAAAAACTCGCCGCGGAAAAACTCTTGACGGCGGCCGACGCAGGCGAGCGTCGCGGTCGAGCGCAGCACCGGCCGGTCGCCGCCCAACGTGCCGTAGTTGGATTCGACGCCCCAGATCGCCGCAACGATCGATTTATCGACGCCGTAGGTGCGCTCGACCGCGGCGAAGGTCGGCGCGTACTGCGCCAAGAGTTCGCGGCCGTGCGCGATGCGGTCGTCGCTGACCAGGAGGTCGAGATAATCCCATGGCGCCTTGACGAATTCCGGCTGCGCGTCGAGCTTGTCCATGATCGTCAGGTCCGGCACGAGCCCGGCGGTGAAGTGCTGGTAAGCGGCGCGGCTGATGCCGTACCGCTCGGCCTGCGGCCACAGCCCCGCGATGCAATTGGGAAAATCGGCGGCGGCCGCGCGGATCGCGGCGGCCGTCATGCGCGGGTCGCCTGACGCCCCCGATTGGCCGCTCCACTGCGCCTCGCCCGCGCCCGGCCCCGGAACCGGGGCCGCGGCCGGAGGTTGAAACAACCGGGTCAGCCAGGCAGCCGGATTGCCTTGAGCGCTGTTCTGGGCGCGGGCGGGCGGGCCGAGCGTCAAGCCGGCCAGCAAGGCCAAGGTGGCACAAAAGCTAAGCCGGCAGAACACCATGACCCGCAATCTCGGTTGGTCGCCGTCGCAGCGACGCATCGGCTTCGCTATGTGCCGGAGAAGACTTAATACACGGTTCGTTTGCCATAAGCCGCTCGGCCGCCGATCGCGGCGGGCTTGCGTTCATGCTCGGGCCACATGATGCGGCCTATGCTCGACAGTGATGGATTTTCCCCGCACTTCGTGCTTCGCTCAGGCTTGAACCAGCAATTAGGCAAGAGTTTGGATCAGGGCCGGCGGAGGCCGCGCCGGTCTTGTAATCGACAGCCGCCGGCGCCCCTGGCCGGCGCAGGGGACCTTCGGGAACGACGGAAAACGATGAACAAACCCGTGCGCAAAGCCGTGTTTCCAGTTGCCGGCCTCGGCACCCGCTTCCTGCCGGCCACCAAGGCCATGCCGAAGGAGATGCTGCCGGTGGTCGACCGGCCGCTCATCCAGCACGTGGTCGACGAGGCGCGCGAGGCCGGCATCGAGCATTTCATCTTCGTCACCGGGCGCAACAAGGGCGTCATCGAAGATCATTTCGACCGCCAGTTCGAGCTGGAAATGGCGCTGCTCGAGCGGCAGAAGCACGCCGCGCTGGAATTCATGAGCCAGGACCTGCCGATCCCCGGCTCGACCAGCTTCACCCGCCAGCAGGAGCCGCTCGGATTGGGCCATGCCGTGTGGTGCGCGCGCGAACTGATCGGCCGCGAGCCGTTCGCGCTGCTGCTGCCGGACGTGCTGGTCCAGCACTCGCCGGGCTGTCTGGCGCAGATGCTGGAGGCGGCGCGCGGGCTCGACGACGAGGTCAACGTGGTCGCGGTCGAGGAAGTGCCGCGCGAGCGCGTCGACCAGTACGGCGTGGTCGGCGTCGGAGCGACCAAGGGCAAGACCTTCGCAATCACCAGCATGGTCGAAAAGCCGCGGCCCGAGCGCGCGCCATCGAACCTCATCCTGACCGGCCGCTATATCCTGCAGCCGGAGATTCTCGACGTTCTGCAAACCCAGGAGCGCGGCGCCGGCGGAGAAATTCAGCTCACCGACGCCATGATCCAGCTGTCGCGCACGCAGAAATTCTACGGTCTGAAATTCGATGGCCGCAGTTTCGACTGTGGCTCGAAAATCGGCTTTCTCGCCGCCAACGTGTCCTATGCGCTCGGCCGCAAGGACATCGCGCCCGGCTTCCGCGCCGAGATCAAGAAAATCCTCGACGAGATCAACGGCGGCTGATCGTCGTCACAGCGCAAGCAGCGCCGCGCAGCGCCGCTGCCGTCTTCAGGGCTGCAACCGCACGCCGGTGAGAAACGACGTGGCCGCATAGGCGACGCCGCTTACGTTCGAGGTGAGCCAGTCTTGCCGCACGGTCCCCTTGAGCTGCATCTCGCGGCTGAGCTTGTAGGTCAAACCGGTCGAAACGAAGTAGCGATTGTCCTGTCGGCCGAGTCCGACGTAGTCGTCATGGCCGTAGCCGGCCGCAACCGTGCCGATCAACCGCCACAAAAACGAATGATCGACCTGCAGGTTGACGTCGCGGCTGAAACTGCCCGACGTCCCGGGTAGGATCGACTCGTTCACGGTCGAGGCGGCGGTGAGCTTGGCGGTCGTCAATGCCGTCGCCTGCCAGATCAGCGAGCCGTCGGCGACGACACCGCCGATATTCGGCAACGTCGGATCCTTGTAGTTCCGCTCCAAGTAGCCGAACGCCATTTCGCCGGTCAGCGAGCCGAACAGGTCGACGGCGGCGCCGGCCAGGCCGCTGATGCCGGTGGAATCGCGCTGCAGGCCGTTGCGATCGAACGGCTCGTCATGAATGCGTTCGTCCGCGTCGATTTCCACGAACGGCTTGAGCCCGGGATCAAGCTCGTAGGCGAAGCGCGCGATCCCGCCATATTGATTGAAATCGCGGTCGGCGTTGCTGGACGTTTCGCCGTTGGTCAGGAGCGAATTGTCGTAGACCGAACGGTCGAATGTGCCCTTCACGGTGATCTGAAAGCGGTTGAACTCCTGGGCCAGGCCGAGCGTGCCGCCGACGGTGGTGAAGATCGGCAGCTTGGCCAGCCCGGCGATGAGGTTCGGGCTGCCCGGATTGTCGGTGGACACCAGCACGCGATTCTCGAGCAGCACTTGCGTGTCGCGCAGCACGTCGATGCGGCCGTCGATCGTGCTGTCGAAATAGGGCCGGTTCAGTGACGGGCTCAGCGCGTCGTTGCTGTAATCGGTGTAGGTGCCGACGATATTGGCGGTGAGCGAGTGGCGGTCCCAGTCGGACTGGACCTGCAACTCCGGCGCGACGACGAAGAACGGCGAGGCCGGGCCGCCCGGCACATGGGCCGGATTGGTGTCGTAGCCGCTCGACAGTTCGATTGCGGGATAGAGCAGAAACGATCCGGCGCGCAGCCCGAGCGGGGCGTAAGGATCGCCGGTGGCGATCGGCAGCGGCCGCAGCGCCGCGGTGCCGAGCGGCAATGTGTTGAGCGGCGGCGCGCCGGGCGGTGGGCCGCTCGATGACGGCTCGAACAGGATTGGCGGCGGTATTGGCAAGGTGGCGCCAGGCCGCTTCGCGGCAGCTTCCGGGTAGACTTCGGCCGGCGGATTGCTCACCGGCAGCGGCTCAGGCAGCGGCGGTATGACGGCGCCGCGGCGGTTGGCCGCTTTGAGCGGCTCGACGTCGGCGGCTGGCGGTGCCGCTTCGTCCGGCGCGGCTGCGGCCGGCGGCGGAGGTTTGACGGCTGCGGGCGCCACTGCCCCCGATAGCGCGGGCACTGGAACGAAGGTGCTTTCGGGCTGCGCTTGCGCCGGAGCGGCGTCCGCCGGTGCCTGCACCAGCCGCTTGCGCCGTCCGGTATTGGTCGAGTCGAAGCCGGTATTGCCGGCGCCGAACGCCGGCGGACTGCCGTAGATCGGCGTGGCGCCGACGCGCGAGGGCGCGGTGAACAGGCCCGGCGGTGGTGCCTGCTGCTGCGGCGGGCCCTGTTCGTTGGGGCGGCGAAACCGCGGCGGATTGTTTTGCTCGCCTTGCAGCGGCGGCGCCAGAAGATCGGTGCTGGAATCAAAAGGCGGCGTCTGGGCAAAAGCCGTGGCCGCGCCAAGCACGAGCGTCGCAAAGGCCAAAGCCGCGAGGCCGGTACCGCTGAGCAGTCGGCGACGGCGCGGCACCCTGCGACCTCCTCGTCCCACTGAGCCCGGCGGCCTCAAAAATCCGCGCCCACCTCGGCATTGCCACAGCGAAGCAACGACGCGCCGCAACGACAGCCGACGCGAGCCGGCACGCGCCGCCTCGCGGCGGCGCGATGGTTAACGGAGTTAAAACGGATATGGTTAACGAGACGTTGCCGGCCTTATGCCGGCAGGCGGCGCGAAGCGGGCAGGCCGTTAGCGTTGGCGAGCGTCATTACACCCAGCCCTTGAGCTCGCGCATCGCGAGTTGCCGGAGCATCAGCATGCCGGATTCGCTGTCGTTGAGGCACGGGATGGCGGCAAAATTCTTGCCGCCGTAGCGCTTGAACACGCGGGCGTTCTCGACGGCGATTTCTTCGAGCGTCTCCAGGCAGTCGGCGGCAAATCCCGGCGTCACCACGACGAGATTCTTCACGCCCTTCCTGGCCAGCGCCTTCACGGTCTTGATGGTGTAGGGCTCTAGCCATCGGCCGCGACCGAACCGCGATTGAAAAGTCATGATCAGCTTCGTGTCATCGAAGCCAAGCTGTGCCCGAAGGAGCTGCGTGGTGCGTTCGCATTGCGCTTGATACGGATCGCCCTTGGCGACGTAGTCCTTGGGCATGCCGTGATACGACGCCATGATCACATCGGGCTCGAACGGCAGCGCCTTCAGCTCTGCCCGCAACGACGACGTCAGCGCCTCGATGTAATACGGGTCGTCGTAGTAGGCCGGCAGGATGCGCAGTGCCGGCTGGCGGCGCTGCCGCAGCATGAACCTGCACACCTCGTCGCCGACCGTCGCGGTGGTCGCCGCCGCATATTGCGGATAAAGCGGCATGACCAGGATGCGGCCGCAACCGCGCTTGATCAGCGCCGCGAGCCGCGAGCCGATCGACGGGCCGGCATAGCGCATCGCCCAATCGACCATGACGTGGTTGCCGAGCGGCTGCAGCGTGCCGGCGAGCTTTTCGGCCTGCGAGCGGGTGATGGTCTTGAACGGCGACTCGTTGTTCTCGCGATTCCAGATTTTCTGGTAGTCGTGCGCGCGCCACCGCGAGCGCAGCGGCAGGATGACGCCGTGCAGCATCAGCTTCCAAAGCAGCGAGTTTTTCTCGATGACGCGCCGATCGCTGAGGAACTCTTTCAGATAACGGCGCACCGCCTTGCGCTCGGCTGCCTCCGGCGTGCCGAGATTGACCAGAAGCACGCCGATGCCGCGCTCGGCCGGCGTTGCCGCCACGGCAACGATCGCCTCGTGCGGGGTTTGGGAGCCTGACGGCGCGGCACTTGGCTCCGGCTTTTCGTCTTTTACGGGCGTCGGGGCTTCCGCTGTGGCTGGCGGAGCCGCAGCATTTTTCGCGGCGGCCACCGCTGCGTCAAACGCCGCCAATGCCCGGGACTCGTCCGCGGGCTCGCCTTCGGCGGCGTGGCCTGGGAGTATTTCGTTCATCGGCTCAGCCTCCACGGCGGGCTCGTGCATTCACGAACGAACCTCATTTGCCGCGTTTCCACTAACGTAGGCCCGCCGCACCAATCCGCTGCCGACGGCAGCAATGCTATCGGCCGACTGCCCAACGCAACAAAGGCTCATGCGTTCGATGCTCGGCGCTAAATACGCCTATTCGGCGGCCTTGAGCAGCACCGGCGCGCCGGCGCGGAATTGCTCCAACAGTGCCGCCTCGTCGGCCTTGGCAGCGGCGAGATGCCGCTGCTTGACGTGACCGAACCCGCGGATTTTTTCCGGAATCGCCGCAAGCCCGACCGCGATGGCATGGTTCTCGGCGCTGAGCGCCGCGAGCACCTCGGCGAGCATCGCCTCATAATCGGCGATCAGCTTGCGCTCGGTGCGGCGTTCCGGCGTGCGGCCGAACGGATCGAACGGCGTCCCGCGTAAACCTTTGAACTTCGCGAGCAGACCAAACAGCGGCAGCATCCACGAACCGAAGCTCATCTTGCGCGGCAGCCCGGTCGTCTTGTCGCGCCGCGCGAACAACGGCGGCGCCAGATGAAATTCGAAGCGCAGACGGTCGCCGTCGAACTCGGCTTCGACCTGCTTTTTGAACGCGCCGTCGGTGTAGAGCCGCGCCACCTCGTACTCGTCCTTGTAGGCCATGAGCTTGAACAGATAGCGCGCCACCGCTTCGGCAAGTCCGCATTTGCCGGGCGCGCGCGCCGCCTCGGCGGCTTTCGCCTTGTCGACCCATTGCCGGTAGCGCGCCGCATAGGCGGCATTCTGATAGGCGGCGAGGAACGCCGCACGCCGCTCCACCATCTCGTCGAACGATTCGGAAAGACGTCGCGCCGCGCTCGACATCGCCGGCGCCGGCTTCGTCAGGTTCGCGACCGCATCCGGATTGGCCGCGGCGTGGCGGCCCCAATGGAACGCGGCTTTGTTCATCGCCACCGCCTCGCCGTTGAGCTCGATCGCCCGCTCGATGGATGCGGCCGCAAGCGGAATGGCGCCGAGCTGATAGGCGTAGCCGACCAAAAACATGTTGGCGCCGATCGATTGGCCGAACAGCGCGGCGGCGATGCCGGAAGCATTTATGAAATGCGTCTTGTCGCGCCCGGCATCGGCCACGATGGTGCGCTTGAGCCGCTCGGTCGGCAGCGAGAAATCGGCGTTGCGGGTGAACTCGCCGGGCAGGAATTCGGCGGTGTTGACCACGACTTCGGTTGCGCCGTGCTTGACGGCGGCGAGCACCTTGCGGGTGCCGGCGACCACGATGTCGCCGCCGAGCACGAGATCGGCGCGTCCGGCGGCGACCCGGATGGCGTGGATCGTCTCCGGGCTTTCGGCGATGCGGATATGGCTGAACACCGCGCCGCCCTTCTGCGCCAGCCCCGCCATGTCGAGCACGCCGATGCCGCGGCCCTCAAGATGGGCGGCCATGCCCAATATGCCGCCGGTGGTGACGATGCCGGTGCCGCCGACCCCGGTGACGATGATGTTGTAGGTCTGCGTGAGCGCCGGCAGCTTCGGCTCCGGCAGCGGCGGCAGATCGCGATCGGCGGCGACGCCGACGCCCTTTTTCAGCTTGGCGCCGTGCACCGTGACGAACGACGGACAAAAGCCTTTGACGCAAGAAAAGTCCTTGTTGCAGCTCGATTGATCGATGGTGCGCTTGCGGCCCCACTCGGTTTCGAGCGGCTGCACCGACACGCAGTTCGACTGTACGCCGCAATCGCCGCAGCCCTCGCACACCAGTTCGTTGATGATGACGCGCTTGTCGGGATCCGGATACGTGTGGCGCTTACGGCGACGGCGCTTCTCCGCTGCGCAAGTCTGGTCATAGATCAGCACCGTAACGCCCGGAACGGCGGCAAGCTCCTTTTGCACCGTCATCAGGTCGTCACGATGATGGACGGTGAGGCCGGCCGGCCACGCGGTGCTGCTGGGATATTTGTCCGGCTGATCGGTGACGACGACGACTCGCTTGGCGCCCTCGGCGACGACCTGGCGCGCGACTTGCGGCACGGTCAGCCCACCATCATTGGCCTGGCCGCCGGTCATCGCCACCGCGTCGTTGAACAGGATCTTGTAGGTGATGTTGGTGTTCGAGGCGATCGCGGCGCGGATCGCCATGTAGCCGGAATGATTGTAGGTGCCGTCGCCGATATTCTGAAACACATGCGGGCGCTTGGAGAACGGCGCCTCGCCGATCCAGTTGGCGCCCTCGCCGCCCATCTGGGTGTAGCCGAGCGTCGCGCGGTCCATCCACTGCACCATGTAATGGCAGCCGATGCCCGCATAGGCACGCATGCCCTCCGGCACCAGTGTCGAGGTGTTGTGCGGGCAGCCGGAGCAGAAATACGGAATGCGCTGCGCCACGTCTTTGGTCGCGGCGGCGACGCGCTGAAATTCTTTGATCCGCGCCACCCGCTGCGCGATGTCGTCATTGCCGCGGCCGAGCTTGAGCAAGCGCTCGCCGATGCAGATCGCAACATCGTTGGGATCGAGCGCGCCCTTGACGGGGAACAGCCAATTGCCCGCTTCGTCCTTCTTGCCGATGCACAGCGGCTGATTGGCGGTGCCGTACAGCTCCTCGCGGACCTGCACCTCGATCAGCGAGCGCTTCTCCTCGACCACGACGATCAGATCGAGGCCTGCGGCAAACTCCTGCAGCTCGCGGCGGCTCAGCGGCCACGGGCAGCCGACCTTGTAGAGCCGGATGCCGAGCGCGTTGCACTTGACCTCATCGATGCCGAGCTCGTCGAGCGCCTGGCGCACGTCGAGATAGCTCTTGCCGGTGGTGATGATACCGAGCTTGGCGTCGCGGCCGCCCGACGTGATGGTGCGGTTGAGCCGGTTGGCGCGCACGAAGGCGAGCATGGCGTCGCGCTTGAAATCGTGCAGACGCGCTTCCTGGGTCAGGATCGGGTCGTTGAGGCGGATGTTGAGCCCGCCCTCGGGCATGATGAAATCGCCTGGGGTGGCGATATTGACCCGTTCGAGACTGGCATCGATGGCGGCGGTCGATTCGATGGTCTCGTGCATCGTTTTGAGCGCCACCCAGGCGCCGGTGAAGCGCGACATGGCCCAGCCGTAAAGGCCGTAATCCAGCACCTCCTGCACACCGGCGGGATTGAGCACCGGGATCATCACGTCGATGAAGTGGTATTCGGACTGATGCGCGGTGGTCGAGGATTCGGCGGTGTGATCGTCGCCCATCAGCGCCAATACGCCGCCGTATTTCGACGTGCCGGCGAGGTTGGCGTGGCGGAACACGTCGCCGGTGCGGTCGACGCCGGGACCCTTGCCGTACCACATGGCGAACACGCCGTCGTACTTGCCCTCGCCGCGCAACTCGGCCTGCTGCGAGCCCCACACGGCGGTCGCCGCAAGGTCCTCGTTGATGCCGCCTTGGAAGCGGACCCCGCTTCTCTCGAGAAATTTGCGGGCGCGAAGAAATTGCGTGTCGAGGCCGCCGAGCGGCGAGCCGCGGTAGCCGGTGACGAATCCCGCCGTGTTACGGCCGTTGCGGCGGTCCAGCTCCTTCTGCATCAGGCAGAGCCGGACCAGAGCCTGGAAACCGGTGACGAAAATCCGCGTCTGGGAAAGGTCGTACTTGTCGTCGAGGGTGACGGTGCGCAGCGGCATGCGGCGGGGCCTCCGAGCGGCCAGTTTGCCCTCACGGTGCCGATATTGCCAGAGGGCGGGTGCACACGAGACGGGCAAAGCACATATAAGTCCGCGGCGCCGTCCGACAATGCTAGGGAGTTGAACTGCCACACGATTTCGGCCGGGCTGCACTGCATTGCGAAATAAGCGCGTAGCCCGGATCGCGCGATCGCCCGCGCAATGGGGTCGCGCACAAAAGCGCAAGCGCGACCGGGAGCGGCGCTTGGGGCTTCACCTGGATTGCGCTTTGCGCAATCGGGGCTACGGCCCTAAACTCCGCCCCATCACGCGGAGACCCGGTTCATGAATACGCACGTGAAACTCGCAACGGTGACGCAGGCCGACATCGCGCCGGCGGAATGGCAGGCGCGCATCGATCTCGCCGCCGTCTACCGGCTGATTGCGCATTACGGCTGGGGCGACGTCATCTACAATCACTCTTCGCTGCGCGTGCCGGGCGAGGAGCGCAAGTTTTTGATCAAGCGGCACGAGCTGCTCTACGAAGAGGTCACGCCCGCCAACCTCGTCAAGGTCAGCATGGACGACGACCTCGACGAATCCGCGGGCGTCAACCGGCCCGGCCTCACACTACATGGCGGCGTGCTGGCGGCGCGGCCCGATGTGAACTGCGCCGTCCACGTCCATACCGAGACCGGCATGGCGATCGCCGGGCTCGAGCACGGCCTGCGCATGGTGTCGCAGCCGGCGGTGCGGTTTTACAACCGCGTCGGCTATCACGATTACGAAGGTATCACCGAGGATTTCGGCGAGCGCGAACGCATCAACAATGCGATGGGCAAGAACCGCGCGCTGATCATGCGCAACCACGGCCTGCTTACCATTGGCCGAACCGCGCGCGAAGCCTTCGTGCTGATGAAGGCGCTGATCGAGGCGGCCGAGATTCAGCTGCGCATGGAAGCGACCGGCGGTGCGCTGGTCGAGATTCCACCGGCGATCTGCGAAAAGACTGCGCGGCAATACGAGCATCACGATGCCGGCCGCGGCTCGGCGGATTGGCCGGCTTACCTGCGGATGCTCGACGCCATCGACCCGAAATGGCGGGGGTAACTTTGCGTCATTCCGGGGCGGCCCGCAGGGCCGGGCCCGGAATCCATAACCACGGATAGCGAAGTTTCGGCGATTACCCCCAACACAGGGATTATGGATTCCGGGTTCGCGCCGGTGGCGCGCCCCGGAATGAGGGAATTTACTTCGCGTATTTGCCGCCGGTCTGTTTGGTGTGCACGCCTTCGGCGCCGCTTTGCTTGTGCTGCAAGCGCGTGATGCGCGCCCAGCTGCGCTTGAGGTCGTCGCGCACGCCGATGTGCAAGGTGCCGCAGCCCTCGCAGCTGAGCTCGATCTTGTCGCCGTCCATGAACGGATTGAGGCCGCGATGGTTGGTGCCGGTCGCCAGAATGTCGCCGGGCTCGAGCGCGTGGATCGAGGTGACCCATTCGATGCAGCGCGGGATCTTGTGCGCCATGTCGCCGGTGTTGAAGTTTTGATAGGCGATGCCGTTATTGGTGAGCTTGATCTGCAGCTTCTGCGGGTCCTTGATCTCGTCGGCCGTAACGATATAGGGCCCGATCGGCGCAAACGTGTAGCGCGACTTCATCTGATAGAACGTGTTGCCCGGCGGCAGTACGCCGCGCGCCGAGCCGTCGATGAAGTTCGTGTAGCCGAACACGTACGACATCGCGTCAGCCGCCTTGACGTGCTGGGCGCGCTTGCCGATCACCACCGCAAGCTCCGCCTCGCCCTCGAAGATAGTTGCCCCGAGGTCGGGCAGCACCATGGTGTCGCCGTCGCCGATGACGGCGCTCGGCGATTTCATGAACGCATTGATGGGTGCCGGCTCCGCCAGCGTGCCGTCCTCCATGTAGTTCACCGCCATGCAGACGATGTTTTCCGGCTTCGGCAATGGCGGCCGGAATTTGACCTGGGCGACCGGCTTGCCCTGCCCCTTGGCGGCCGCGTCGGCGAGCTTGCCCTTGAACTCCCCGAACCGCTCGATCACGCCGCGCACGATGTCCTGCGGACCAAGATGCGGAATGCCGCTGACCAATTCGGTGACGTCGACCACCTTGTCGTCGCTCACCACGCCGAAACGGAAATCATCGAAGAACGCGAGTTTCATGGTTGCTCCTTGAAATCGTAGGGTGGGCTGAGCGCAAGCGAAGCCCACGCGGTTCGACCGAAAACGGTCGACGCGTGGGCACGGCGCTTCGCGCCTTTGCCACCCTACACGCTGATCGGTACAGGGACCACCTCAACCGCTTTGAAGAGTCAAGCCGCCTTGAACGAGCGCACTTTGATCGTGCGCGCGCGGTCGCGCGCCTGCGCAAGATCATAGGCACTTTGCAGGCCAAGCCAGGTCTCCGCGCTCGAGCCGAACGCCTTCGCAAGCCGGATGGCCATGTCGACGGAGATACCGGCTTTGCCATTCACCAAGTCCGAAAGCGCTTGCCGAGTCACGCCTAACCCTTCCGCTGCCTCGGTCACCGAGAGGCCGAGAGGCTCCAAGCACTGACGGCGAACGATGCCGCCGGGATGGGGTGGGTCATGCATCGGCATCTGCCGCCTTCCTTTCAGTGATAATCGACATAATCGACTTCATAGACGTCGCCTTCCTCGAAGCGAAAAGTTACGCGCCAGTTTCCCGACACCCAAACAGCCCAGTGCCCTTTCAGATCGCCTTTGAGCGGATGCAAACGGAACCCCGGCAAGTTCATGTCGTCTGGTTTTCGGCTGCGGTCCAGAACCGCCAGAATATCGCGCAATCGGCGGAGATGCTGCGGCGATACACGTTTCGCCGCCCGCCCCTCGTACAGCGCCTTCAGGCCGCGGTGACGAAACGAGCGGATCATATAACATGCGTATGTTGTCGCCTGTCGCCTGTCAAGCGACAAAAAGCTGATCGCAGCTTGCGCAAAACGCGGGGACAGGCGTAACCTAAATTCGATTCCCCGCGCTCCAGGTCCAGAAGTCGCGGCCCTCTTCGCGCAAGAAGCGCGCCAGCACCATGGCGTGCACTTCGGAGGCGCCGTCGACCAGGCGCGCGGCGCGGGCGGCGCGGTAGATCCATTCCAGGATCGTGTCCTTGGAGTAGCCGCGCGCGCCGTTGAGCTGGATCGCGGTGTCGGCGGCATTGTGCAGCGTGTCGGCGACGTGCACCTTGGCCATGGAGATTTCCTTGCGCGCGCGGTCGCCGCGGTCGAGCTTCCAGGCGGCGTGCATGGTGAGGAGCCGCCCGATCTGGATCTGCTGCGCCACCTGGCCGAGCTTTATTTGCACGCTCTCGCGGTCGGCCAGCTTGACGCCGAAACCTTCGCGGTCGTTGACATAGGCCTGGGCGATTTCGAGACAGCGCTTGGCTTCGCCGAGCCAGCGCATGCAGTGGGTGAGCCGCGCCGGGCCGAGCCTGATCTGGGTCACCTTCAGGCCGTCGCCGACGCCGAGCAGCACGTTGTCGTCGTCGACTTCGAGGCCGTCGAATTCCAGCTCGCAATGGCCGCCGTGCTCTTCCGGCCCCATGATCGGGATGCGGCGCACGATGCGCCAGCCCGGCTGGTCGCGGTGATAGAGGAAGGCGGTGAGCCCGCGCCGCTTGTCGTCGGAGCTGCGGGCGACGACGATGAAATGCGCCGCTTCGCCGGCGCCGGTGATGAACCATTTGCGGCCGCGGATCACCCACTTGCGGCCGTGCCGTTCAGCGGCGGTGCGGATCATGCTCGGATCGGAGCCGCCGCCGGGCGCCGGCTCGGTCATGGCGAAGGCCGATTTGACCTTGCCCTCGACGACCGGCCGCAGCCACCACTCCTTCTGGACCGGCGTGCCGATGCGGGCGAGCAGACTCATATTGCCGTCATCGGGCGCCATGCAGTTCATCGCCAGCGCGCCGAAGATCGAGCGCGCCGCCTCCTCGTACATCACCGCCCAGGATGTGATCGGCAACGCCATGCCGCCGAACTCCTTGGGCGATTGCGGTGCCCATAGCCCGGCCTTTTTGGCTTTTTCCTGCACCGGCTTAAGGCGCGGCAGCGGAATGTTCTCGTGCTCGGAAAAATTTTCAGGATCGGCCTCGAGCGGCAGCACGTGCGCTTCGACGAACGCGCCGACGCGCTGGCGTAAATCCTCCAGTTCGGGAGAAAGGCTGAAATCCATGCTGGCGCCCCTTTCTTTCGCCGCTCGGTATATCACGGTACCGTCATTGATAGTCGACCGCCGGCCTTGAACAAGGCGGGGAAAACCGCGATTGATTTATGTCAATGCGGCAATAGCTATTCGCATACCCAACCGGCCCGCGGTGTTATTGGTAACGAGATCGATGCAAAGGTGACAATCATGACCCGGATCGCACTGGCAATTGCTCCATTGGCAGCAATTTTGTGCTTTGCTCTCTCGCCCGCGCAAGCCCAAACCTATGGCAACGCACCGTGGTGTGCGGTGCGCGAACTCGGCACTGGCGAAGTGCAGTGGGACTGCGAATATGACTCGGCCGCCGCATGCGCGCCGACGGTGGTGGCCGGCAATCGCGGCTTCTGCAACGTCAATCCGTATCTGGCCTGGGCGCCCCGCCCCGCACCACGGCCGTTGCCGGCAAGGCCGCACCACCGCCATCACAGGCACTATTGAGGCTGCGAAACCCAACCCTTCCGGGCATTTCGCCACACGATCGCCGAGCGTCCGCTCGTCTCCGCGCAAGCGGGGACTCAGTTCTGGATTCCCGCGTTCGCGGGAATGAGCGGGAGGAATTTATCGGCCAAATTCGCTATAACAGCGCCATGCTTGATCCCGGCACGAGCAAGCCGGCGCAATTTGCGCTCAACGCCGAGCAGATCGCGCTGCGCGAGGTGGCGCGCGCCTTTGCGGACGAATATTTTGCGCCGAACGCCTTGGCCTGGGACGAGGCCAAGCACTTTCCCGTGGCCGAGATGCGCAAGGCGGCCGAACTCGGCATGGCCGGTATTTATGCCGCCGAGGACGTCGGCGGTTCGGGCCTGTCGCGGCTTGACGCGGCGCTGATCTTCGAGGCGCTCGCTACCGGCTGTCCGACGGTCGCAGCCTACATGTCGATTCACAACATGATCGCCTGGATGATCGACGCCTACGGCAACGACGAGCAGCGGCAAAAGTGGCTGCCGCCGCTGTGCCGGATGGAGCTGTTCGCCAGCTATTGCCTGACCGAGCCGGCCTCCGGCTCCGATGCGGCGGCGCTGAAGACGCGCGCCGTGCGCGACGGCGGCGATTACGTGCTCAACGGGCAGAAGCTCTTCATCTCCGGCGCCGGCTCAAGCGACCTCTACGCCGTGATGGCGCGCACCGGCGGCGACGGACCGCAAGGCATCTCGACGCTGTTCGTGCCGGGCGACGCACCTGGCCTGTCGCTCGGCGCCAACGAGCGCAAGATGGGCTGGAACGCGCAGCCGACCCGCGCCGTCACCTTCGAGGACGTGCGCGTGCCGGTTGGCAACCGCCTCGGCGACGAGGGCGCCGGTTTCAAGATCGCCATGGCTGGGCTCGATGGCGGGCGGCTCAACATCGCGGCCTGCTCGCTCGGCGGCGCGCAGTCGGCACTCGACAAAGCGCTGCATTACATGAAGGAGCGCACGGCGTTCGGCAAGCGGCTCGACGAATTTCAGGCGCTGCAGTTCCGCCTCGCCGACATGGCGACCGCGCTCGAAGCCTCACGCGCGCTGCTGTGGCGCGCCGCCGCCGCGCTCGACGCCAAGGAGCCGAACGCCACCGTGCTGTGCGCCATGGCCAAGCGCTTCGTCACCGACGCCTGCTTCGAGGCCGCCAACCAGGCACTGCAGCTGCACGGCGGCTATGGCTATCTGGCCGAATTCGGCATCGAGAAGATCGTGCGCGATCTGCGCGTGCACCAGATTCTCGAAGGCACCAACGAGATCATGCGCCTGATCGTGGCGCGCAGCCTCATCGGCCGATGAGCGACGCGGCTGTTTTGCAGGACGGCAACATTTTGGTCCGCCAATACGGCGCGCTGCGGCGGCTGACGCTCAATCGGCCGAAAGCGCTCAACGCGCTCACGCTCGATATGGCCGTTACCATGACGCAATGGCTGCGCGCCTGGGCCGGCGACGATGCGGTCGGCGCGGTGCTGATCGACGGCGCCAGCGAGCGCGCCCTGTGCGCCGGCGGCGATCTGCGGGCGCTCTACGATGCAGTCAAAATCAACGATCCGCTGCCGGCAAAATTCTGGGCGACCGAATATAAGCTCGACGTCCTGATCGCGCGCTATCGCAAGCCGGTCATCGTCGTCATGGACGGCCTCGCCATGGGTGGCGGCGTCGGCATTTCGGCCCATGCGGCGCACCGCGTTGTGACCGAACGCTCCGCCATCGCCATGTCGGAAGTCGGCATCGGCTACTTTCCGGACGTCGGCGCCTCGTTTTTGCTGGCGCGGACGCCCGGCCTGGCCGGCACGCATTTGGCCTTGACCGGCGAGCGCATCGGCGCCGCTGATGCGATCTATTGCGGGCTTGCCGACGTGCATATTCCGGCGGCCACGCTGGCCGAGCTTCCGGCGCGGCTTGCCTATTGCCGCAGCGCGGACGAGGTGCGGGTGCGGCTCGACGAGGTGTCGACACCTCCCGCTGCCGGCAAAATGGAGGCGGCGCGGCCATGGATCGACGGCTGCTACGGCGGCGAGACAGTCGAAGCCATTTTCGCACAGCTGCAGAGTAGCAAACACGACGAGGCGCAGGCGGCGTTCGAAACGCTGCTGAAAATGTCGCCGACTTCGTTGAAGATCACGTTGCGCAACATTCGCGCGGCGTCATCATTCAGCAAGGTCGAGGACAGCTTCCGGCAGGATTACCGGATTTCGCTCGCCTGCATCGCCGCGCATGATTTCATCGAGGGCATCCGCGCCGCCATCGTCGACAAGGACCACAATCCGGTGTGGCGGCCGGACAGTGTAGAATGGGTCACGTCCGAAATCGTCGAGCGCCACTTCCAACCACTCGGCGATCTGGAGCTGACCTTCATCGATTGAAAAGAGGACACCATGGCGACCATCGGATTCATTGGTCTCGGCAACATGGGCGCGCCAATGGCGGCCAATCTGGTCAAGTCCGGCAACCACGTCCGGGGCT
>JASHSE010000212.1 GCA_030036975.1 Xanthobacteraceae bacterium
CGGCGCCGGGACTGGCGGCGGCGCGGCTGCGGCGACTTTCTGCACCGGCGCCGCGGCTTTCGGCGCCGCGGAATTGACTGCCGGCACCGGCGGTACCGGCGCGCCCGGCGCGCCTCCGGCGGCCGGCACCGTAATCGAGGCGGTCTCGATCTCGGCATCCTCTTCGGGGTCCGCTTGCTGCGACTGCGGCGTCACGAAGCCGAACAGGTTGGCGAGCGGATTGGCGTTGCTCGGCGTGGCGTCGGCGAGCACGACCGGCGCAATACCTTGGCCGCGGTTCTTGATATCGGCGAGCGCCAGCTCATAGCCCGGCAGCGGCCGGCCATCGCTCGGGATGTACGCCGTGCGGCCGTCGGGGAACACGTGCAACAGTTCGTTGTGCGACATGCGCGGCCACATGCGCACGCCGCCGGTATCCATGTGCACGAACGGCGAGCCGGAGGTCGGATAGAAGCCGACGCCGCCGCGCTCCAGGCGGAGCCCGAGCACGCGCAATTCCTCGAGCGGCACGCCGGGAATGTAAAAGTCCATGGCGTGGCCGAGCATGTGCTGGGAAAAGCGGGCGACGCCGCGGCTTCTTCGCCGCAGCATGGCGTTGGTCTGCGGCGAGCGATAGCCGCAGATCACGTCGATCGGCTGTTTCGATCCGGTCTCGCGCTGCACCTCCCAGACCAGATCGATCAGCTGCGGATCCATGCGGATCTCTTCGCCGCGCCGCCAATCGCGCAAGAACCAGTTGAGCTTTTCCAGCGCCGCCTCGTCGTAGCGGCCGTCGCGCTTGTAGGTGATGGTGATGTCCTCGCCGGTATGGACGTGGTGCATCGTGATGGTGCGCGTCTCGCCCTCGGCGACGGCGTTCTGCAGCGCCTTCGAGCCGAACAGGAACAGGCAAACGGCAAGGCCGCACGAATAGCCGGCGCGGATGGCGTGTAGACGCAAGATGTTTTGACGCGCGGTACCGAACGGCACTGGCGATCTCGCGTTGTGACGCGTTCATAGCGCCGACCGCCGCACAGTCGCGGCGAGCGACGCTCACGCTTTGTTCAGCTTGGGAAAGGGTAGACGCGAACCGACCCCGTTACCCTAACCCCCGACGCCAATAGGGCTAGCGGCGCAGTGTGGCAAAATCTGGCCCAGTTCCACCGGGTTACCATGACCAAGCCCGGCCGGGCGCTCAAGGCCTTGGCCTGGTATGGTTAACGAGAGGTTAACAGACGATGGTGGCTGAGCGCATGGCCAGGCGCGGCGCGCCTGAATGTCGATATTCCTTTTGAGTACGCTTCAGTCACCCGTCCAAAGCTTCCAACTCGTCGATCAGCCGCGTGATGACGGCGAGGCCGCCCTGCCAGAACGCCGGGTCGCGGGCGTCGAGCCCGAACGGAGCGAGCAGCTCGGAATAATGCTTGGTGCCGCCGGCCGCCAGCATGGCGAGATAGCGCTCCGCGAAGCCTGCCGTAGCGTGCTCGTAGACCGCATAGAGCGAGTTCACCAGGCAATCGCCGAACGCGTACGCGTAGACGTAGAACGGCGAATGGATGAAGTGCGGAATGTAGACCCAGAAGGTCTCGTAGCCGGGCTTGAATTCGATGGCCGGGCCGAGGCTTTCGCTCTGCACCTTGAGCCACAATTGGCCGATGCGCTCGCCGGTCAACTCGCCGCTCTTGCGCTCGGTGTGGACGGCGCGCTCGAAGGTGTAGAACGCGATCTGCCGCACCACCGTGTTGATCATGTCCTCGACCTTGGCGGCGAGCATCGCCTTGCGCTGTTTCTTGTCCGCCGTCTGCGCCAGCAATTTCTTGAAGGTCAGCATCTCGCCGAACACGCTGGCGGTTTCGGCCAGCGTCAGCGGAGTCGGCGCCATCAGCGCGCCGTTCGGCGCCGCCAGCACCTGATGCACGCCGTGGCCGAGCTCATGGGCGAGCACCATCACGTCGCGCGGCTTGCCCTGGTAGTTGAGCAGCACATAAGGGTGTGCCGACGGCACGGTCGGATGCGAGAATGCGCCCGGCGCCTTGCCGGGCCGCACCGGCGCGTCGATCCAGCGTTTGTCGAAAAACCGCTCGGCGATCGCCGCCATCTTGGGCGAGAATGCGCCATAGGCGGTGAGCACGGTGTCGCGCGCCTCGCCCCAGCCGATCGACCGGGTCGGCGCCTGCGGCAGCGGCGCGTTGCGGTCCCAATGCGGCAGCTTCTTCTTGCCGAACCATTTGGCCTTGAGCGCGTAATAGCGGTGCGACAGGCGCGGATAGGCGGCGCGCACCGCGGCGACCAGTGCGTCGACCACCTCGCGCTCGACCCGGTTGTCGAGATGGCGCGCATCGGCGATGTCGGCAAAGCCGCGCCAGCGGTCGGAGATTTCCTTGTCCTTGGCGAGCGTATTGGTGATCAGCGCGAATTGCGCCGTGTTTTGCTGGAAGGTTTGGGCCAGCGCCTGCGCGGCCGCCTTGCGCTTTTCGGCGGCGCGGTCCTGTAAGAGATTGAGCGTCGGCTCGATGGCGAGCGTTCGTCCGGCAACCTGGAAACGCAGATTGGCAATGGTCGAATCGAACAGCCGGTTCCAGGCCGTATAGGTCGTCACCGATTTTTCGTGAAACAGCTGCTCGACGCGATCCTCGAGCTGATACGGCTTATAGCGGCGCACGTCTTCGAGCCACGGCCGGTAATGGCCGAGCGCGGGATCGGCCATGGCGGCTTCGATGCGCGCATCGTCGATGCGGTTGAGCTCGAGCGTGAAGAACAGAAGGTGCGTCGACGCCGCGGTCAGCCGCTCCTGCACGTCGCCGTAAAATTTGGTGCGCGCCGGATCGAGGGTGTCGCCGGCATGCACCAGCCCCGCATAGGAACCGAGCCGGCCCATGAGATCGTCGAGCGCTTCGTAACGCCGCACCGCGTCGGCGAGCGCGGCGCCGGCCGCCGGCGAAGCCGCCATCTCGGCGAGCTTGCCCTTATACGCGGCTTCGAAGGCGGCGCACTCGGCATCGGCGTGGTCGAGGTCGCGCCCGACGCCCGGATCGTCGAGCCCGGCATAAAGGTCGGCGAGATTCCACTCCGGCAGGGTGCCCAAGCCGGACTTTGCCGCGGCTGCGGACCTCGCACTGCGCTTGGCGGGCTTCGCCGACGTTTTTCTGGCCAATTCCTTTTGCGCGCGCGGCATTCCGACCTCACCGGTTCCCTGATGTGGCGAAGCGCGAGACTAACCGCAAGGGTGCGGCGAGCGGGACGTGCTTTGCCATGCGTCTTGCCTCCGCATATCGTGCGGCGCGACGAAACACGCGGCTAGTGGTATCGAAGACCTAAAATGAGTCCTATTCCTCGCCTTCGCGCTTATGCGGGTCCGGCCATCCTGAGCTACGGCTTTCGGCCGTTCTTCCTGCTCGGCGCGGTTTATGCCGGCCTGGGCATCCTGATCTGGCTGCCGTTGTTGTTCAGCGACCTCAGTATTCCCACGGCGTTCTCGCCGCTCGACTGGCACATCCACGAAATGCTGTATGGCTACGTTCCCGCCATCGTCACCGGCTTCCTGCTGACCGCCATTCCCAACTGGACCGGACGGCTGCCGCTGCAGGGCGGGCCGTTGGCGGCTTTGGCGGCGCTGTGGATTGCGGGCCGCGTGGCGATCTTCCTGTCGCAACCGATCGGCGCACTCGCGGCGGCCGTCATCGATTGCAGCTTTCTGTTGGTGCTCGCGGCCGCCGCGGCGCGCGAGGTGCTTGCCGGGCGCAATTGGCGCAACCTGCCGCCGCTCTTGATCGTCGTCGTCTTCTTCGCCGGCAATGTGGTCTTTCACGTCGAAGACCACCTGAGCGGCGTTGCCGCGCTCGGCACGCGCATCGGCATCGCCGCCGCTATCGCGATGATTTCCCTGATCGGCGGCCGCGTCATCCCAAGCTTCACCCATAATTGGCTGGCGCGCGAGAACCCGGGGCGGCAGCCGGCGCCGTTCGGGCGGTTCGACATCGCCGTACTGGCGGTCTCGCTCGCCGCGCTCTTGCTCTGGCTCGCTCTTCCAGGCTGGGAAGGCACGGCGCTGCTGCTGCTGGCGGCGGGCGTCGGGCAAGCGGTGCGGCTGGCGCGCTGGGCCGGCGACCGCACGCTGCGCGATCCTTTGGTCCTCATTCTTCATCTCGGCTACGCGTTCGTGCCGGCCGGTTTTGTGATCGTCGCCGGCGCCATCGCGATGCCGCGGGCGATACCGCTGAGCGCCGGCCTGCACTGCTGGACGGTGGGCGCCATCGGCACCATGACACTCGCCATCATGACCAGGGCCAGCCTCGGCCATACCGGGCGCGCGCTCATCGCCGGCCGCTTGACGCAAGCCGTCTACGCGCTGGTCGTTGCGGCCGCGGTGCTGCGCGTTGCCGCGGCGTTCGCGCCGAC